>JBAZKV010000007.1 GCA_041650635.1 Candidatus Margulisiibacteriota bacterium
GCGTTTAATAATCTCCTGTTTCTGCTCGGCCGTTAGTGTTGGGAAACCTTTTGGCATGTGCCTTCACCCCTTTCTACTAGTCAGATTATACTGAAACTACTTGTCTAGTATAAGGGGTACATGCCAGGCAGGGACAACACAGTCAAGAGATTTTTATAAATGGCTGGAGAAAAGAACGGAAGGTGTGGGCCAAAAGCTCTGGCAGGAGACTATGCGGATACTGGGCGGACAGCTTTCTCCAATGCAAACAGATAGAGGCTTTGCGAATGCTGTAGATATTGTAAGCTTGGGTAGGGATTATTATGTTAAGAGGCTAGAGACAGACAATATAGAAGCTGAGGGGCTCGCATATGATATTCTTGAAAAACTGACCTCTCTGGGATTTTCCAGATACGAGTGCATAATTATACTCAACGGCATCGCCAGTCAATGCGCATTATTTCAGAAAGAAAACCTGGAAACCGTTTTGTCTCAATTGGAGGTGAATAAAAGATTGGAAAATGCATATTTCTCCAAGGACTAGAAACTGCCTGAGTGCATGTTTGTAATTATCTTTCCCCATGATATAATTCCCATACTATGCTGCGCTTTTTAACCGCCGGTGAATCTCACGGTAAAATGCTGGTAGCCATTCTTGAAGGTATTCCGGCCGACCTTTCTCTGTCCGAAAGTGATATCAATATCGAACTTCAAAGACGCCAACAGGGACCCGGAAGGTCCGAGCGGATGAAGATAGAAAAGGATGAAGCGGAGATCGTATCCGGTGTCATCAAGGGAAAGACCGTAGGAAGCCCCATTGCACTGCTGATAAAGAACAAAGCAGGGATCTCGGGTCCCGAAACCGTGACAAAGCTGCGTCCGGGGCACGCGGACCTGGCAGGGGCCCTAAAATACGGGCAGACTGATGTCAGAAATGTCCTTGAGAGAGCAAGCGCCAGAGAAACTGCGGCAAGAGTGGCGGTTGGAGCTATCGCAAAAAAACTTCTTTCAGTATTTAATATCAGGACGGAAAGCAAAGTCATTGAGATAGGAGGAGAAAGCAGTTCCTCTTCCTGGGAAAAGCTTGTAGAAAAGGCAAAAGCGGACGGGGATTCTCTCGGCGGGATCTTCGAGGTCATGGTTTCAAATGTTCCCGTCGGGCTCGGCAGTTATGTGCAGGGCGACAGGAGGCTATCGTCCAGGCTTGCGCAGGCCGTTATGAGCATTCCGGCCATAAAAGGAGTTGAATTCGGCCTCGGTTTTATGGCTGCAAAGCTTACCGGATCAAAAGTCCATGACGAGATCCTCTTTGAGGACAAGTTCAAGCACAGGACCAACAATGCGGGCGGGATAGAAGGCGGGATCTCTAACGGGGAGCCGATCATCGTCAGGGCCGCGATGAAGCCCATTGCCACAATAACCAAGCCTCTCAACACGGTAGACCTGGCCACAAAGGAACCCTGCCTGGCGCATGTGGAAAGGGCCGATGTCTGCGCGGCCCATGCCGCCGCCGTTGTAGGAGAAGCGGTCTGCTCCATTGTTATTGCAGACGCGCTCCTTGAAAAATTCGGGGGGGACTCGATAGAAGAGATCAGATCGCGTCTGCCTTAGGACAGCACCCCGCCAGCATTCTTGTGGTATAATTACATATATCAAATTCCGGGAGGAAATAAATTGGCCGCAAAGATCAGATTGACCAGGATAGGCACCAAAGGGAAGCCGTATTACAGAGTTATCGTTATAGATGAATCCAGTGCAAGGAACGCCAGCCCGATAGAGATACTCGGGCAGTATGTTCCGGGCGCAGAACCGTCTGTTTTTGAGGTTGACAAGGACAAGACCTCTGCCTGGCTGAAAAAGGGAGCGACCCCGTCCCCTACGGTTCGAAAGTATCTGGGCAAGATAGGGCTTATGAGCGCTGTTGATTACAGCAAAAAGAAGAAAAAACTTTCAAAAGCTGCGCTGGCAGAAGCCGAAGCGCAAAAAGCGCAGGCACCCAAAGAAACCGCCGCAAAGGCTCCGGAAGCGGCACAGGCGCAGGCCCAGCAGTAGGCAGCGGTCCGTTTTAGGAGAATCCCTCAATGAAAGAACTGGTGGAGTATATCGTAAGAGCCTTGGTGGACAAGCCCGATGAGGTTGAGATAAAGCAAACCGATTCAGAGGGCCTGACAATACTTGAGATCAAAGTTGCCGCTGACGAGGTCGGGAAGGTCATTGGCAAAGAAGGCCGCATCGCCAATGCCATAAGGACCATAGCAAAATCGGCGGGAGCAAGGGATAGAAAGAGAATAACGGTGGAAATAATGACCCGCGAACAAGGAGGTATGTAGAATGGCAGAGCAGGAAAAGACCCTTGAACTGAAGAGGATAGTGATGGTAAAGGCCGTTGTGACAGAAGCATTTAAAGAAAACCTGGTAAGAGAGCTTGAAAGGGCCGTACGGAACCTGGACACTCAGGGACTTGCTATGGAAAACCAGAGCAAGACATATCTGGAAGACCTCAAGAAAAAAGGTATGATGCAGCAGGTGACCGCGTTCAAGAACCAACTGGCCGGCGAAAGAACAAGGATAACCGCGCAGAAGAACGATCTCCTTGCCAAGATGGAAGAGGCAAAAAGGCTTGTCCTGGGGACAGAATTTGTCCAGGGCCCGCTCGAAGGGCCTGTCAATGTCAAGGTCGGGGACAATCTTTACAGAAAAGTAGGCGCCGCGGAACTCCTGGTAAAAGACGGCGTTATTATGGAAATAAGGAACATTGACTGAACTATCAGTTCCCGCATCTAACTGACAGCCCTGGGCTAGCGCCTTGGCTCCAACCAAATGAAATTTGACATATTAACCCTTTTCCCCTCCATGTTCGAGGGGCCTCTGACAGAGAGCATCCTCAAAAGAGGAAGAGAAAAAGGGTTGTTCTCTGTAACTGTGCATGACCTAAGGGACAAGACCGCGGACAAGCACAAGACGGCTGATGACGCTCCCTTTGGGGGCGGGGCCGGGATGGTGATGAAGATAGAGCCTATTGCCGCTTTTCTTAAGGAACTCAAGACTGTAAAGACAAAGACGATCCTGCTAACCCCGTCCGGCGCCGCCCTAACCCAGGAAAAAGTCAGGTCTTTGTCCAAAGAAGAACATCTTATACTTATATGCGGTCATTATGAAGGCGTTGATGAAAGGGTTTCGGGGCTTATCGATGAGGAACTTTCGATCGGAGACTATGTGCTGACCGGGGGAGAGCTTCCCGCCATGGTGCTGGTGGATTGCATCTGCCGGCATATTCCGGGTGTTGTTAAAGAAATGGACTCTGTTACTGAAGACTCCTTTACATACGGTTTGCTGGACCATCCGCATTACACAAGGCCTGCCGAGCATGGAACGGGCTCTGCGCCTGAGGTCCTTCAGAGAGGTAATCACGAAGAGATCAGGAAATGGCGCCGCAAAGAAGCTTTGAGGCGCACCCTTCTTAAGAGAAGCGATCTGTTTGCCGGGGCGCAGTTGACCGGTGAAGACAGCGGCCTTTTAAGAGAGATCATACTTGGCCTGTAGGGCCGCCCGTGCCTTGAAAGACGCTCTTACAAAGTCTATAATAAGAACAGGAGTGCAATAATGGGAATAATAGAGGATATCAACAGGAAAACAATGAAAGAAAAGGTGGAGTCCTTTGGCGTGGGTGACACGGTAAAGGTCTTTGCCAAGATAACCGAAGGCGATAAAGAAAGGCTGCAGGGCTTTGAAGGTGTCGTGATAGCCAAGAAGGGCGGCTCCAGCGCCCAGACCTTTACGGTAAGAAAAGTGGTGCAGGGAGTGGGAGTGGAGAGGATATTCCCGATACATTCACCCAAAGTTGACAGGATCAAGCTTATAAGAAGAGGCAAGGTAAGAAGAGCCAAGCTCTATTATCTGCGCGACAGGATCGGCAGCAGGGCCACCAAGATAGACGAGAGAGAACAGACCTCCGCAGAAAAGGCGCTGGCCGCCTGATGCAGCGCTTCAGGGCGTTCTTTAAAGACACCGCAGAAACACTATTTGTAGCCCTTTTGATAGCCCTTGTGGTGCGGGCATTTCTGCTTCAGATCTTCTGGATACCTTCCGCCTCTATGGAGCCGACCCTGATGACGGGGGACCGCCTGATAGTTGACAAGCTCTCTCTGGGCGTACAGAACCCTCTTTATGATATGAACGACAGTCCCGTGTTCCTGTTCAACATACCCAACCCTTTGTACAACACGAACTTTCCTTTGAGCGACATACGCTACATCGTAAAGCTTTGGCAGCCCCAAAGGATGGAGATCCTTGTGTTCAAATATCCAAAGGACCCACTGGGCACCAGGAGGGATTTCATAAAAAGGCTGATCGGGCTACCGGGAGAAGAGATCGAGATAAAGAACGGAGTGGTCTATATAGATGATCAGCCGATCAAAGAAGAGCACACAATGGCAAAAGACGCTTTTGATATGCCAAAGGTCCGTATCCCCGAAGGCCATTATTTTATGATGGGTGATAACAGGCCTAACAGTGCTGACAGCAGGTACTGGGGCTTTGTCCCCGGCGATTACTTTGTCGGCAGGGCTCTTTTCCGCATCTGGCCTATCCTTAAGATCGGGCCTGTGCCAAAATAAAATGCCCCATTTCCTTATCGAAAGGAAACTGATGCGGCGGGGAAAGCTCCCTGTCGCCGGAGTGGACGAGGCCGGAAGAGGCCCTCTTGCCGGGCCCGTGTTTGCGGCAGCCGTGATACTGGACCCTGACCTTAAGATAGAAGGCCTTGATGACTCCAAAAAACTGTCCCCTTCAAAAAGAGAAGCCCTTTGCTACATTATCAAAAGACATTCCCTGTCCTGGGCTGTGTCAAAAGTATCGGAAAAGCGCATAGACAGGATCAATATACTTAACGCATCCCTTCTGGCAATGAAAAAAGCCCTCGCGGCCCTGTCCGTAAAGCCGGGCTATGCTCTGGTGGACGGCAACAGAACAATACCGGGGTTAGATATCGGCCAGCTCTGCGTGGTCAAAGGGGACGCCATAAGCGTTTCTATCGCGGCGGCTTCCATCCTTGCCAAGGTGGAGAGGGACAGACAGATGAAAAGGCTCCACGATCGATTTCCGGATTACGGCTTTGATGTCCACAAAGGGTATGGGACATCCGCCCACATGAAAGCCATAAAAAAGCACGGTCCTTGCGCCTGCCACAGAATGACCTTTGAGCCCGTGCGCTCTTGCCGCCTCCAAAGAACGGTGGTAAAATAGAGGCACTATGGAAGATCAGATAGTTTCGCAGCACAGGGAAGATAGCTCGAACCGGGGGCAGATCAGGTTCTCGGCCTCTTTCTCGCAGAGGCTCTCGGGGCTGAGCAGGTCCAAGCAAAAAGTGCAGTTCCTTTCTCTTTCGGAACTCTCAAAAAATGGATTTTCGAGGTCTGCAGGCTCAAGAACGGTCCACTAAGGAGAAATAGCCATGTCCAAGCTTTACAGGTCCAGGAAGGATGTCAAGATCGCCGGCATCATCGGCGGGGTTTCTGAGGCAACAAAGATAGATTCTACCATCCTGAGGCTTTCGGTCGTCTTTCTTGCCGTTGTCACAGGGATATTTCCCGCGGTCATCACCTACATAGCAGGCTGGTTCATAATCCCAGAGCAACCCGCGCAATAATCTGTTGAGGGTGTTGAAAAACACCGCACCGAAAACTGCCTATCGCAAACCGCAGACCTTTTCGGAACGGTTCCCGGTCTACGGACCCCGGTTCCCTTCCGCCTGGCGCCGGAATTGCTGTATTCCCCAATATATGTCCATCCAAAGCAAACTCATAGGAAAAGAGGGGGAAGATGCCGCCTGCCGCTATATTGAATCCCTGGGGTGGAAGGTCCTTGACAGGAATTTCTGCTCTTCCCAGGGCGAGATAGACATTGTGGCAGAAGACGGGCAGTTCCTGGTATTTGTTGAGGTCAAGAATTACTCCTTTGCCAGCTTTGGCACACCTGTCGGAGCGATACGGGCGGCAAAAAAGAAGAGCATAATCCACGCGGCAAGCACTTACCTGCATAAGAAGAACATCAGCGATGTTTACTGCAGGTTCGATGTCATTTCTATCTACAGGGACTTCGAAGGAAAAAAGAATATCGAACTTTATAAGAACGCATTCCAAATGAACTAAAAAAGGGGGAGGCCTAGTGTTCGTAAAAGTAAAGAGCGCCGCACTGTCGGGACTTACAGGCTATATCGTTGATGTTGAGGTGGATGCGCACAAGGGGCTGCCAGGGCAATCGATAGTGGGGCTTCCGGATGCCGCCGTAAAGGAGAGCCGGGACAGGGTTAAAGCCGCCGTCTCTAATTCCGGGCTGGATTTTCCCCCGGGGTATTTTACTATCAACCTGGCTCCCGCCGACATCAGGAAAGAGGGGCCAGTATACGATCTTCCCATAGCGGTGGGAATTCTTGCAAGCCACGGAATAATAAGGGCGAGCTTGCTAAGTGATACGATCTTTCTTGGAGAACTGTCCCTTGACGGGGCGGTAAGGCCGGTTTCGGGAGTGCTTCCGATCTGTCTTGAGGCCGCAAAGAACGGGATAAAACGGGCCGTTGTGCCAAAGGACAACGCAAGCGAAGCCGCGCTGGTAAAAGAGTTGGAAATAATCCCGGCAGAAGACCTTTCGGGACTTATAGGATTTTTGAACGGGGGAACAAAGGTGAAGCCTCATACAGTTGATATCGAGGAACTGTTTTCCAAAGAACCGGAGTATGAGCTTGATCTAAGCGAGGTCAAAGGGCAGTTCCATGCCAAACGGGCGCTTGAGATAGCTGCTGCCGGAGGGCACAATATACTTATGATAGGGCCTCCCGGCTCAGGGAAAACTATGCTTGCAAGAAGGCTGCCGACAATAATGCCTCCACTTTCTTTAAGCGAGGCTCTCGAGGTGACAAAGCTCTACAGCATCACGGGCTTTTTGTCATCAAAAAACACGCTCGTTACAAAAAGGCCCTTCAGGTCCCCTCATCACACGACTTCGGATATAGGGATAGTGGGCGGAGGCAGGGTCCCCAGGCCGGGCGAGGTCAGCCTTGCCCATTTCGGTGTTCTTTTTCTTGATGAATTCCCGGAATTCTCAAGGGATGTACTTGAAGTTCTGCGCCAGCCGCTTGAAGAGAACGAAGTTTCCATCTGCCGGGCCTTAACTTCGGTCACTTTTCCGGCGGAGTTCATGCTGGTTGCCGCTATGAACCCGTGCCCGTGCGGAAATTACGGCGACCGCCTGCGGGAGTGCCAGTGCCCCTCGTGGAAGATACAGAGGTATCTTCAAAAACTGTCCGGGCCGCTTTTGGACAGGATAGACATCTGCATAGAAGTCCCTCGGCTGGGGAAAGAGGACCTTGTTTCCTGCCCCGCCGGGGAAACCTCCTCTCAGATAAGGCAGCGTGTTTCAAAGGCAAGGCAAAGACAGAGGGAAAGGTTTTCCGCCTCAAAGATCTCCTCTAATGCAAAGATGACTCCTAAGTATATAAAGAAATGCTGCCTGCTCGAAAAGCCGGCGGAAGAACTGCTTAAATCAGCGGTCCTTCATCTTGGCATGAGCGGCAGGGCCTATGACAGGGTGCTAAAGGTGGCCCTTACCGTTGCCGACCTTGACGGCAGCCAGGTAATAAGGGAAAACCATATAGCGGAGGCGGTGCAGTATAGAAATGTATTGATACAAAAATGTAGCGCTATCATTTGACTTATTCAAAAATGTATAGTATTGTATCGCTATATGGACCAGAAGAACGAGCAGAGCAGAAGAAAAGTCCACGAACTGACCGCGCTGTATGAAGTGAGCCAGGCTCTGAGCCTTACCCTTGATGTTGAAAGTTCGATGTATTCCATAATGGAGATACTCGAAAAAAGGCTGGGCATGAAAAGGGCCACTATGACGCTGCTTCATCCCATTACCGGCGAGCTCTTTATAGACATAGGACACGGCCTGACCGATGCCGAGATTAAGAGGGGAAAATACCGCATAGGTGAAGGGATAACCGGAAAGGTCGTGGAAACGGGAAAGCCGGCCGTCATCCCGAGGATTGGGGAGGAGCCTCTATTTCTTGACAGGACAAGGTCCAGGAAAGGGATAGATAAGAACAATATCTCATTCATCTGCGTGCCGGTCAAGCTCGGGGACAGCGTAATAGGCGCATTCTCTGTTGACAAGATATTTTCTCCCGAAGTCTCGCTTGAAGAGGACATGAGGTTCCTTTCCATAATTGCCTCTATGATAGGGCAGGCGGTAAAGATAAGACAGCTGATACAGTCCGAAAAGGACCAGTTGATAGAGGAGAACCTGAAGCTGAGGGAGAACCTGAAGGAAAAGTATAGCTACAAGAACATCATCGGCAACAGCAACAGGATGCGAGAGGTCTATGAGATGGTGGCCAAGGTGGCCAAAAGCGACGCTACGGTCCTGATAAGGGGGGAGTCCGGCACCGGCAAGGAACTGGTGGCCAATGCGATACACTATAACAGCCTGCGCTCAAAAAAACCCTTTATCAAGGTTAATATCGCGGCCCTGCCCGAAAATCTAATAGAATCAGAACTTTTTGGTTACGAGCGCGGGGCCTTTACGGGAGCACTAGAAAGACGGGCGGGGAGGTTTGAACTGGCAGAGGGCGGAACGCTCTTTCTTGATGAGATAGGGGACCTCGGAGCGGGGCTGCAGGTAAAACTACTTAGGGTGATACAGGAAAGAGAGTTTGAGCGCCTGGGCGGCACCGAAACGATAAAGAGCAATGTCAGGCTGATCGTTGCGACCAACCATAATCTGGAAGAAAACGTCAAAGAATCAAAATTCAGAGAGGACCTTTACTACCGTCTGAATGTTTTTCCGGTCTATCTTCCGCCCTTGAGGGACCGCAGGGACGATATCATGCTGCTTGCCGAATTTTTCCTGGACAGGTACTCAAAAAAGAACTCCAAGACTATCAAAAGGATATCAACGCCCGCTATCGATGCTCTGATGAGTTATCACTGGCCCGGAAATGTGAGAGAACTGGAAAATACCATTGAAAGGGCAGTCCTTATGTGCGAGGGAGAGGTCATTTACGCGCATCACCTTCCTCCGACGCTCCAGACGGCAGAGACCTCAAAAACAAAGACCGACCTTGCGCTTGACGAACTTGTGGGAAATTATGAAAAGGACATTATTACTGATGCCCTCAAACAGACAAAGGGCAATATTTCTAAGGCTGCAGTTCTGTTGAAAACAACCAAACGCATACTGGGCTACAAGATCACCTCATACAAGATAGACTACAAGAGTTTTAGATAAAGACCCAATAGCTTTCAACAAAATCGTATCAATACTTCTGCCAAGATTACTATTTTGTATTAATTTGCCTCTTTTGACCTTGTTTTTCAAGGCGCGGGAATTGCTGTTTAAAGGGCAAAGGAGGTAGAAAAAGATGAAGAACAGAAGTTTGCTGATCTTGCTGGCGCTTTTGATGACGGAGGGGCTTTGCCTTGCCACCCCTTCCACCCAGATCTGGAACCCGTCCACGGATATTCAGGCAAAGGGAGTGTGGCATTTTGGGATAGACAATTATTTTACCGTACAGGGGCCCTCCGACGGCGGATATGCTTTCCCTACCGATCTGGGGTTGACCGTTGGCATTAACCCCAATATTGAGGTCGGCTTTGATGCTTTTCTTCCTCAGAGCAGCCCGTTCACATTTAACGCCAAGGCGGCTGTTCCCGAGGCAGGGTTCATGCCCGCCGTGGCCGCGGGAGGGTACGGCTTTGGCACTTCCCCCGGAGTTACGGACCAAAATGTTGTCTACGGCCTTGCCGCAAAGACTTTTCCTGTGATAGGAAGGCTTACGGCCGGATATTTTTCCGGCAATCCCAATGTGCTGGTAGATCCTTCGGGAAAGGCAGACAACAGCGGGCTTATACTGACTTGGGACAAAAGTATCACGGATAAACTGTGGGCGTGTATAGACTATGCCGGGACAAATTCTGCCCTGGGAGCACTTTTTTACGGCTTCTCTTATGCGTTCTCACCAAATACATCGGTACTGCTTGCTTACGGTACCTATAATAACGGCTCCAAACCCACAATAACAACCCAGCTGGACATAAATATATGATGGAACAAAAATGTTTTAATGGAGGCAAAAATGATACAAAATTGTAGCAATGTTTTCACCGATTTATCAAAAAAAGGCTTATGTAAAGCAAAAAGAGAAGTGGAGCGGGAATTGCTGTATAGATTGTCAGGAACGCAGGGAAAGGAGAATTCAAAATGATAAATTCAGGAGATACAGCCTGGGTCCTTATCTCGACAGCGCTGGTCATAATGATGACCCCGGCCCTGGCGTTCTTTTACGGCGGCATGGTCAGAAAAAAGAACCTTCTTTCAACTCTTATGCTCTCTGTCATAATACTTGCTCTAATCTCGGTCCAGTGGGTGCTTTTTGGCTACACTATAGCTTTTGGCCCGGACAAAGGAGGCCTTATCGGAGGGCTGGACTGGCTGGGTCTCAAGGGAGTGGGGCAGCTGCCTTTTGACGGATATGCAGCGACCATCCCACATTCCGCTTTCATGATCTTCCAACTGGCGTTCGCTGTTATAACTCCCGCTTTGATAACGGGAGCCTTTGTCGAAAGGATCAATTTCCCTTCTTTTCTTCTTTACATATTGTTATGGTCCACATTTATTTATGCGCCTGTCGCGCACTGGGTCTGGGGGATAGGAGGGTGGCTGCGCAATTTGGGGGCTCTTGATTTTGCCGGGGGCACGGTCGTGCATATAACAGCCGGCGTTTCCGCTCTTGCTGTGGCTCTTGTTGTCGGAAAGAGAAAAGGGTACAAAAAATACCCGATGGAGCCGTCCAATATACCCCTAACCGTTTTGGGCGCCTTTCTTTTGTGGTTTGGCTGGTTTGGCTTTAACGGTGGCTCTGCCCTTGCCGCCAATGGGCTTGCTGTATCAGCCTTTGTTGTTACCAACACGGCCGCGGCAGCTGCGGCCCTTACCTGGATGGTTGTCAGCTGGATCCACAAAAGGCCCAGTGTTCTGGGAGTTGCTACAGGCGCTGTGGTGGGACTGGTCGCAATAACACCGGCTTCGGGTTTTGTAAGCCCGCTTTCGGCCATTGTGATAGGGGCAGTGGCTGCCATCATTTCTTATTATGCGATCATCCTGCGGATGAAGACCAATCTGGACGACTCGCTTGATGTTTTTGCCTGTCACGGGATGGGAGGCATCACGGGCGCCCTTGCCACCGGGCTCTTTGCCGAAAAAGCCGTCAATGCGGCTGGGGCGAACGGGCTTTTCTTTGGCAATGTCGGCCAATTTCTGGTCCAATTGTACACGGTTGGCGTGGTAGTAGCGTTTTCATTTGTTGCAGCTTACGTACTGGCAAAAATTGTTGATGCGGTTTTCGGCCTGCGCGCAAAGGAAGAAGAGGAAGAGCTGGGGCTTGATATTTCGCAGCACGGCGAAGTGGCTTTTGGCTCCTAGAAAGGAGATCTGCTATGGGGTACAAAAAAATCGAGGCAGTGATACGGGAAGAAAAACTGGAGGAGGTCAGGATAGCTCTGGAAGAGGCAGGCTTTGCGGGAATGACCGTAACTCAGGTAAAAGGCAGAGGTTCACAAAAAGGCGTTGTTCTGGAGTGGCGGGCGGGCGAGTACCGTGTGGAATTCCTCCCAAAACTTAAAGTGGAAGTAGTGGTGGACGAGTTCGACTCGCAGCGCGCCGTTAAGGCAATAGAGGAAGCGGCAAGGACCGGGAAAACGGGGGACGGTAAGATCTTTGTAAGTCCGGTGGACTCGGTGATACGGGTCCGCACGGGAGAAAGGGGTGAAAAAGCGCTGTGATCGGAGGCTGTATCAAGAATTAAAGAAGGAGAAGAAAGATGCCGAGCAAAGAAGAAATAATCAAACAGGTCAAAGACAACAAAATAGAGTTCATAAGGCTCTGGTTTACCGACATCAACGGGATACTCAAGAGTTTTGCCATCAGCCCGGACGAACTTGAAGGAGCGCTGACCCAGGGCATGGGTTTTGACGGCTCTTCCATCACAGGTTTCCAGGATATAGAGGAATCCGACATGATAGCGATGCCGGACAAAGACACTTTTGCCATCCTGCCGTGGAGGCCGGAAGAGGCTCCCGTGGCAAGAATGATCTGCGATATCCTCCAGCCCGATGCCGGAAAGCACAAGCCTTATGAGGGAGACCCCCGCTATATACTTAAAAGAGCGATAGAAAAAATGAAGAAGATGGGCTTTGACCACTTTTATGTTGGTCCGGAGCTTGAGTTCTTCTATTTTAAGAACGCCCAGGGAACCGAGATACTTGACGAGGGGGGCTACTTTGACCTGACCCCTCTTGATATGGCTTCCAACCTGCGCAGGGACACGGTCCAGGCGCTGAGAAAACTCGGCATATATGTCGAATATTCGCACCACGAAGTGGCGCCTTCGCAGCACGAGATAGACATGCGCTATGCGGACGCGCTCCAGATGGCGGACAATACCGTTACCTACAAGCTCACTGTTAAAGAGATCGCTTCAAAACACGGCGTGTACGCGACCTTTATGCCAAAACCGATCTTCGGTCAGAACGGCTCCGGGATGCATGTCCACCAGAGCCTGTTCAAGGGCAAGGCTAACGCTTTTTATGATCCTAACGACAAGTACAATCTTTCCGATGTCGGAAAATCCTATATAGCCGGCATACTTAAGCACGCCCCGGAGATGATATCCATTCTTGCTTCGGGAGTGAACTCGTATAAAAGACTTGTTCCCGGGTACGAAGCGCCGGTCTATATTGCCTGGTCCAGAAGGAACCGCTCCGCTCTTGTCAGGGTGCCGATGTACCAGCCCGGCAAGGAAGTGGCCACCAGGATGGAGCTCAGATGTCCGGACCCTTCGGGGAACCCCTACCTGCAATTTGCCGTGATGCTGCAGGCAGGCCTTAAGGGGATAGAAAAAGGCTACAAACTTCCGGAGCCGATGGAGCTGAACCTCTACCACCTGACGGACGAGGAAAGGGCGGAAAAAGGAATAAAGTCGCTTCCCGCAAGCCTTGGAGAGGCCATTGCCATCACGCAACAGAGCGAACTGGTAAAAGAAGCGCTTGGCAAGCACACTTTTGAAAGGTTCATCTCTGTCAAGAAAAAAGAATGGGACGAGTTCAGGATCCAGGTCACGGAATACGAACTAAAGAGATATCTGCCGATACTTTAGTTGTGTAGAGCGGCCCTTCGACTCCCCCTCGACCCGCTATCGCTCGCTCGGGGTCGCTCAGGGCAGGGGCCGCTTTTAAATACAAAGAAGTGCCCAATAATTAGGCAGTAAAATGCTATATGATATTAGACAGCTTAGATAAAGAATCTTTAAGCAACGGAGTTCTCAAAGAGCACAAAGGAGATCTCTACCGGTTCTTTGTGGAAGCCCTGGAAAAACGGCTTATTGAAAGAGTTCTGGAGCATACCGGCGGCAACAAGCTGAAAGCCGCAAGCCTGCTGGGGATCAATAGAAATACGATAAGGTCAAAGATCAGGAAGTACTGCATATGGACAAAATGAGAGAAGAATTCGAAAAGAAAGGGCTTTACAGCCGGTCTTTTGAAAAGGACAGCTGCGGAGTGGGTTTTGTGTGCGACAGCAAAGGAAGAAAGACCCGCGATACGGTGTTAAAAGCCATCGAGGTCCTAAAAAGGCTGAGGCACAGGGGGGCAGTGGGGGCAGATCCCAGGACGGGCGACGGCGCCGGCATAACCGTTCAGCTGCCTTATGAGTTCTATAAAAGGGAAGCAGAAAAACTCGCCATAAAAGTTCCAGGAGAAGGAAAGTTTGCTGCCGGGGTAGTTTTTCTGCCGCCAGAAACGTCAGAAAGAAAGAACTGCCAGCTCCTTGCAGAAAAGGTCCTTAAGGAAGAGGGGCTGGAGTTCCTGGGTTGGAGGGATATCCCGGTCAATCAGGAAAGTATCGGCGAAACCGCAAAAAGTACAATGCCGGCGTTCAAAAATCTTTTTGTCGGAGCCGGCAGCGATATTGATGACCCCGGCCGTTTTGAGGTAAGGCTGTATGTGGCAAGGAGAAGGATAGAAAAGGAAACGCAGGGAAAACTCTATTTTTCGAGCCTGTCCTCAAGAACGGTCTGCTATAAAGGACTGTTGATGAGCGAGCAGCTGTTGGATTTTTTCCCTGATCTTTCGGATGTCTTGTTTGTCTCAAGCCTTGCGCTGGTGCATTCAAGGTACAGCACCAACACTTTTCCATCCTGGGAGCTTGCCCAGCCGTTCAGGTATCTGGCGCACAACGGCGAGATAAACACCCTGCGAGGCAACATGAACTGGATGAATGCCAGGGAAAAACTTTTTGAAAGCCCTGCCTTTGGCAGTAACATAAAAAAGGTCCTTCCGGTTATCGTTCCGGACGGCAGCGATTCGCAGGCGCTTGATAATGTAATGGAGCTTTTGGTCTTGGCCGGCAGGCCTCTTGCAAATGCGATGATGCTTTTGATACCCCCTGTGTGGCAGAAGAACAGCCTTATGGACAAAAAGCACAGGGAGATGTTCGAGTTCAACTCCTGTCTTATGGAAGCCTGGGACGGCCCCGCGGCAGTGTGTTTTACCGACGGGACAACCGTGGGCGGGATGCTGGACCGCAACGGCCTGCGGCCCTGCAGGTATATTATCACCAACGACGGCCTTGTCGTAATGGCCTCCGAGACAGGAGTCCTGGACATTGACCCCGCAGACATCAAGGAATCCGGCAGGCTGTCTCCGGGAAAGATGTTCCTCGTTGATACTTCTAAGGCAAAGATACTGCAGGACAGGCAGATCAAGGACCTGGCCTCAAGCCGCAAGCCTTACGGAAAATGGCTTTTAGAAAATGTCATTGACCTGGAAGAGCTGGCAAAAAGCGCCAAGCCGCCAAAAGACGGCGGAATAGACATGCCGGGCACAGAGGCCCTTCAAGAAACTTCCGGATACAGCTCGGAAGACCTGAAATTCATACTTTTGCCGATGGCAGAAAAAGGACAGGAGCCGATAGGCTCAATGGGCAACGATTGTCCCATAGCTGTCCTGTCAAAAAAGCCTCAGCTGCTGTTTAATTATTTCAAGCAGCTGTTCGCGCAGGTAACCAATCCGCCGATAGACCCTATAAGAGAGGACCTGGTCATGTCTCTGGAGACCCTGGCCGGTCCGGAACAGAATCTTTTGGGGGAAAGCCCTCAGCAGTGCAGAAAACTGAGGATAAAACATCCGGTCCTAAGCCTTGAAGACATGGAAGCCGTAAAGGCCTTGGATTTAAAAGGTTTAAGGGCAAAAGTCGTCACGACTTTGTTCGATGCTTCAAAAGGAGAAAAGGGATTTGCCGAAGCGCTTGGGAATATCTGTAACCTTGCCGCAGAGGCGGTACAAGAGGGATTTACATTCATTATCCTCAGCGATAAAGGAATTTGTAAGGACAGGGCAGCCCTTCCTTCGCTGCTAGCCTGTGCAGCGGTCCATCATCATCTTATAAGTAAAGGCCTGAGGACAAGGGCCGGTTTGATAGTGGAAAGCGCAGAGCCAAGGGAGGTCATGCATTTTTCGCTCCTGTTCGGCTACGGGGCCGAGGCTGTGTGTCCGTATCTTGCCTACGCTTCTTTGGAAAAACTTGCCACGGACAAAGAACTTGAACTGTCCAAAGAAGAAGCAAAGAAGAACTATGTAAAGGCCGTTGAAAAAGGCGTGCTAAAGGTGCTTTCTAAGATGGGGATCTCTCTATTGCAGAGCTACCGGGGAGCCCAGATCTTTGAGGCTCTCGGCATAAAAAAACAGGTGGTGGACAGATACTTTTCCGGTACGGTCTCAAGAATAGAAGGGGCAGGCCTTCCAGAGCTGGCAAAAGAAACGCTGGACAGGCACCGCAGCGCTTTTGATAGAAATGATGCCTTAAGACCGCTTGAAGCGGGAGGGATATATCAGTGGAGACGGCAGGGGGAACATCATCTATGGAACCCTGATACAATCAGCTTGTTCCAGCAGGCAGCAAGGGAGAACGATCCCATAAAATTTGCAGCCTTTGCCCGTCTGATAGACGACCAGAAGGGGCGCAATACAACTCTAAGGAGCCTCCTAAAGTTCAAAAAGACCTCTCCCGTACCTATAGAAGAGGTTGAGAGCGCCGACCTTATCGTCAAAAGGTTCGTGACCGGGGCCATGAGCTTTGGCTCTATCAGCAAAGAAGCCCACGAAGCCCTTGCGGTGGCGATGAACCAGATAGGAGCCAGGTCCAACAGCGGAGAAGGCGGAGAAGACCCCGAAAGGTTCAGGGCGCAGAAGAACGGGATCAATTTGAGAAGCTCCATAAAACAGGTCGCATCGGGCAGGTTCGGAGTTAACGGGAATTATCTTGTCAATGCTGATGAACTGCAGATAAAGATCGCCCAGGGGGCAAAGCCGGGCGAGGGAGGACAGCTGCCCGGACACAAGGTCAATGAAACGATCGCCAGAATAAGGCATTCAATTCCCGGAGTTACGCTCATTTCTCCTCCTCCCCATCACGACATCTATTCCATAGAGGACCTGGCGCAATTGATCTTTGACCTAAAGAACGCCAACCCCGCGGCAAGGATAAGCGTTAAACTTGTTTCCGAAACAGGGGTGGGAACTATCGCCGCCGGAGTGGCCAAGGGACATGCCGACATGATACTGATATCCGGAGGGGACGGCGGCACCGGGGCATCCCCCTTAAGTTCCATAAAACACGCAGGGCTTCCCTGGGAACTGGGGCTGTCCGAAACGCATCAGACCCTGGTGCTGAACGACCTCAGAAGCAGGGTCAGGCTACAGACGGACGGGCAGCTGCGCACGGGCCGCGATGTTGTGATAGCCGCCATCCTGGGAGCTGAAGAATTCGGTTTTGCGACTTCGGTCCTTATTGTACTGGGCTGCGTTATGCTGCGCCACTGCCATCTTAACAACTGCTCTTTAGGGATAGCCACGCAGGATGAGCAGTGCCGCAAAAGGTTTTCCGGAAAGCCGCAGTATGTGGTCAACATGATGTACCTGATAGCGGAAAACGCCAGACAGGTGATGGCCTCGCTTGGCATAAAAAAGATAGACGATCTTATCGGCAGGACAGACCTGCTTGAGGCCGATGAAGAGATGACGGACTGGAAGTCAAAAGGGGTTGACCTGTCAAGGATACTGTTTGATCCGCAGATCAGGGACCGTTCAAAGCTGTTCTGCACGCAAAAACAGGACCACGGCATAGACGATACCATCGACGCAAGACTTATCGAAGCGGCGGCGGAGGCTCTTGATAACAGGAAAAAGATCCGTGTGCAGCAGCCTATCTATAACCACAACAGAACAGCGGGAGCGATGCTTAGCAGCAGGGTTTCTTCCAAATACGGAGAAAGCGGACTTGATGATGATACTATCAATGTCAAATTCAAGGGCACGGCCGGACAGAGTTTTGGCGCTTTCCTTGCAAAGGGCATCACTTTTGAGCTGGAAGGCTCAAGCAATGACTATGTCGGAAAAGGCCTTTCCGGGGGAAAAATAATAGTCTATCCGGACAAGGCGGCAAAATTTAAGGCCAAAGACAACATCATTATAGGCAACACGACTTTTTACGGGGCCACTTCGGGCGAAGCCTACATAAGAGGGGTCGCGGGAGAAAGGTTCTGCATAAGGAATTCGGGCATCTTTGCGGTGGCCGAAGGGGTCGGGGACCACGGCTGCGAATATATGACCGGCGGCAGGGTCCTTATTTTGGGAAAGACAGGCAGGAACTTTGCGGCCGGAATGTCAGGCGGGATAGCCTATGTCTATGATGAGGACGGGAAATTCAAAGAACGCTGCAATACCGCCATGGTGGACCTTGAGCGTACCGGCCTCAGGGACGAATCCACCGTCAAATACCTTTTACAGAACCATCTCAAATATACGGGAAGCGGTCTTGCCGAAAGGATACTGAGTAATTATAAGACAGAGGCCAGAAAACTGGTCAAGGTACTGCCAAAAGAATATAAGGCGGTCCTGGCAGTGAAAGACAACGAGGCCGCCCTAGAGATAGAAGAGGACTCGGAGGGATAGCAATGGGACATCCAAGAGGTTTTTTAACTTTTAAGAGAAGCATCACAGGCTGCAGGGACCCCAAACAAAGGGTGGGGGATTTTTGCGAACTGGCCGATCCAAGGAGCGAGCAGACGGCCATTGAGCAGTCTTCCCGCTGCATGGACTGCGGCACGCCGTTTTGCCACTGGGGCTGTCCCCTGGGAAATCTGATACCCGACTGGAACGATGCCCTCTTCAATAAAAGGTACTCCAAAGCCGCTTCCTCTCTTCTTTTGACCAACTGCCTGCCAGAGGTGACCGGGCGCATCTGTCCGGCGCTTTGCGAATACTCGTGCGTCCTGGGCATAAACGACGAACCGGTCACGATAAAAGAGAATGAACTGACGATCATAGAAAAGGCTTATGAGAAGGGGCTTATCAAGCCGGAGCCGCCAAAGCTAAGGACAGGCAAAAAAGTAGCGGTTGTAGGCTCGGGTCCCGCGGGAATTTCTGCCGCTTACCATCTCAACAGGAGGGGGCACACCGCGGTGGTTTTTGAAAAGGATGACAAAATAGGCGGCATTATGAGGTACGGCATACCGGATTTTAAGCTTGAAAAAAAAGTGTTGGACAGAAGGATATCTCTCATGAGGCAGGAGGGCGTGGAATTTGTTCTTAACACTATGATAGGTAAAGACATTTCTGCCGGGCAGCTGCTTAAGGAATATGATGCCGTCTGCCTTGCCGGCGGCTCGCGCCACCCCAGGGACCTCAAGGCAGAAGGAAGGGACCTTAAGGGCATCCATTTTGCGATGGAATATCTTGTCCAGTCCAACAAAAGAGTGGCGGGGCAGACCATCCCGGAAGATACATTGATAGATGCAAAGGGCAAAAGAGTGGTGGTGATAGGGGGAGGGGATACAGGCTCAGATTGTGTAGGTGTTGCCAACAGACAGGGAGCCCTCAGCGTTAAACAGATAGAGATAATGGAAAAGCCTTCAACCTGCAGACCGAGCCATCAGCCGTGGCCTATGTACCCGAATATATTCAGGTCCTCCACCAGCCACGAAGAGGGCTGCCAGAGGCACTGGCAGGTTTCTACAGAAAAGTTCATCGGCGACAACGGAAGGGTCTGCAAGCTCATCTCAAAAAAAGAGGGCGCGGCATTTGAAATAGAGGCGGACCTTGTGCTTTTGGCACTTGGATTTTTGCATCCCGAGCAGAAAGGGCCCGCTGCGCAACTGGGCCTTGAACTTGACGCGCGCAAGAACATAAAGACCGACAGCGACTACATGACCTCTAAAAGGGGAGTTTTTTGTGCTGGAGATATGAGAAGAGGTCAATCCCTTATTGTGTGGGCGCTATCCGAAGGAGCTCAGGCGGCGATTTCTATTGACAGCTATCTGAGGGGATCGCAAGCGACCCGACCTTAAAAGGCCCGCCTGCCAAGCCTTCCCGGCTCGGCGGGATGGCGGGCAGGTCGGCTCCATTGGAAGGCAAAACCGGAGCCGAACCTTCAGGTTCGGGATAAAAAGGAGACCTATGTCTCTGCAAAAAGGCAGCACGGGAATAAAAGGGCTTGATGATATCCTTCACGAACTTATACTGGGAGATAATGTAGTCTGGCAGGTGGACAGCATCGATGATTACAGGGAATTTGCCTCTGCCTTTGCAAAGCAAGCCCTCCTGGAAAAGAAGCGGTTAGTCTATATAAGATTTGCTTCCCACCCCGCCCTGTTCTCAAAGGACAGCGGAGTAAAGACCTACGAGCTCGATGCCTCCGAGGGGTTTGAGCCGTTCTCGACCAGGATACACAACATAGCAAAAGAGGAAGGCGAAGGAGTGTACTATGTTTTTGACAGCCTTTCTGACCTGCTTTCTTCCTGGGCCACCGACCTGATGGTGGGTAATTTTTTCAAGGTCACCTGCCCTTACCTTTACGAACTAAAGACAATAGCCTATTTTGCCCTGCTGCGCAACAGCCATTCGTTCAAGACCGTGGCAAGGATAAGAGAGACCACCCAGCTGCTTCTTGACCTGTTCAAGATAAAGAACAGGTTCTATGTCCATCCGCTAAAAGTGTTCAACAGGTATTCTCCGACGATGTTCTTGCCGCATGTTTTTGTGCAGGACCGCTACATCCCTGTCACCGGCAGCGCGGATGCGGCAAAAGTGCTTTCTTACATCTATAAAAAAGGGGCGGAGAGCGAAAGCAGAAAACTGGACCACTGGGACAGGCTCTTTATCGAAGGCAGACAGCAGCTTGAGAGCGGCTCATCGGCAGAACTTGTAAGCACTGTCGAAAAAATGTGCGGCGTCATGATAGGCCGCGAAGAAAAGATGCTGGGTCTTGCAAAAAAGTATTTTTCGGCGGAGGACCTTCTTGCCATAAAGGACAGGATGATAGGCTCGGGCTATATCGGAGGCAAAGCGGTTGGAATGCTGCTGTCCAGAAAGATACTCCAGAAGGACCCATCCTGCGATTGGGCTGATATTCTTGAAGAGCACGATTCTTTTTATGTGGGCTCGGATGTTTTTTATACCTATATAGTCCAGAACGGCTGGTGGCGCCTGCTTATGGAGCAGAAGACCAGGGAAAAGTATCTGGAGGCGGCGCCCGAACTGGGGGAAAAGCTCCTGGGCGGGGAGTTCCCCATAGAGATAAAGGAGCAGTTCCAGCGGATAATAGAATACTTTGGACAGGCGCCGATAATCGTGCGCTCCTCCAGTCTTCTTGAGGACAGCTTTGGCAATGTCTTTGCCGGAAAATATGAAAGCATTTTTTGCGCCAACCAGGGTACTCCGGAGCAGAGGTACAAGGCCTTTGAATCGGCGGTCAAAAGGGTGTTTGCCAGCACGATGAATCGGGATGCCCTGTTCTACCGACTTCAAAAAGGCCTTTCGCAGAAGGAAGAACAAATGGCGCTGCTGGTGCAGAGGGTTTCCGGAAAGGCCAGAAAGCAGTATTTTTTCCCCGATGTTGCCGGTGTAGGCATCTCTTATAACACTTTTGTGTGGAAGGACGGCATGGACCCCAAAGCGGGGATGATAAGGATAGTTGCCGGTCTTGGGACCAGGGCGGTGAACCGGGTGGAGGACGACCATCCAAGGATAGCAGCGCTGGATGAGCCGCTGCTAAAGCCCACCGCCGGGCTGGAGGATGACAGGAGATGGAGCCAGAGAAAACTGGATGTCATTAATACGGAAAGCAATTCTCTTGAGACGGTCTATCTGTCCGATCTTCTAAAAGAAGGGGTTGAGATGAAAATGGAACTGCTGGGGCAGCAGGACCCTCTGGCCCTTGAGCAGGTAAAAAAACTAGGCCAGGATTATATGCCCTATGTCCTTACCTTTGAGCCCCTGTTCTCCGGCACAAAATTCTCTCAAATAATGCAGAGCCTTATGAAGCGCCTCGAAAAAGAATACGGCCACCCCGTGGACATCGAATTTGCTGCCAACTTTGGAGGGCAGGAAATACCGCAGATAAACCTGCTTCAGTGCAGGCCGCTCCAGACCAAGGGTGAAAAGTCAAAGATAGCGATCCCCGAAAAGCTCGACAGATCAAAACTGATCTTTTCTTCCCGAGGCAGTTTTATGGGCGGAAATACCTCAAAGACCATAAAAAGGATAGTTTATGTTGACGCTGTGGCCTACAGCAGGCTTGATCAGAGCGCCAAATATGACATCGCCAGGCTTATAGGAAAGCTTAACCAGCTTATCGAAGGCAGGGAAATAGCTCCCACGATACTGATAGGCCCGGGCAGGTGGGGCACCTCGACCCCGTCAATGGGGATCCCTGTCGGGTTTTCGGAGATAAACATGGCTTCCGCCCTGGTAGAGGTCTCTTTTAGGACAGCCAACCTTGTGCCGGAGGTCTCTTTCGGCACGCACTTTTTTCAGGACCTGGTGGAGACCGATATCTTTTATATCGCCCTGTTCACCGAACGGGAGGAAGTATTTTTGAACGAAGAACTGCTGAATTCCATGAAGAACAATTTGCCGGGCCTGCTTCCGGAATACGCAAAATACGCAACTGTAGTAAAAGTCTGCAACTTTCCCGCAGGAGACCTTACCCTGATGTCCGACATACTTACGCAGAGAGTGGTTTGTTTTAGGGGTGAGAACTCAGAGCTTAGAACTTAGAACACCGAACACAGGCTCTATACTATTAACTATTCACTTAACTATGTTCTGTGGTCTATGCTCAAAGTTCTGAGTTCTATTTTGGTGGGCCCTGTAGGATTTGAACCTACAACCTGTCGATTATGAGTCGATTGCTCCACCCTTGAGCTAAGGGCCCGAATGCGTGTGTGTTTTTAGTATAGCATGTGAAAATCGGTTTGAACAAGGCATGGGAGTGTGGAATAATGGTCTTGTATGGACCTGTTTGAAGCCATAAAAAAGCGCAGGAGCATAAGACAGTACCTGGACAAGCCCGTGCCTAAGGAGGCATTGGAAAAACTTATAGATGCCGCCCGTTTTGCCCCAACCGCAAGGCATGTAGAGCCCTGGACATTTGTTGTGATAACGGAACCGGATACCATTAAGGCCGTGGGGCAGGCCACCGACACAGGAAAGTTCATTTCCTGCTCAGGCGCCTGTATCGCGGTCTTTTGTGAAGACACAAAATACTATCTTGAGGACGGCTGCGGCGCCATACAAAACATCCTGCTTGCCGCCACCTCTCTTGGGATCGGCTCCTGCTGGGTAGCAGGGGACAAAAAGCCTTATTGTCAGACCATAGCAAAACTATTGGGTGCTCCTTCTTCCTATAAGCTGGTCGGGCTTATCTCTCTGGGCTATCCTTTGTCAAAAGACGCGTTTTTTGAGGACAAAAGAAAAGGCCTTAAGGACCTGATATGCTGGAACAGGTTCTGATCAAAGGGCGGGAGGGCTGAAATGAAAAGGTTCATTCTTCTTATTGCGCCGGTCTTGATCGCGGTCACCCTCATAATTATGGTGCTTGGGGCTGTTCTTGTAAGGTATGAAGAAGACCGCCTTATGGACGACCTCAAGCGCAAGGCGGTGTCCGTGGCCGACGGCATGGAGCTTTCTGCCAGGTATGTCCTTCTTAACAAAGATGCTGCCGGGGCCGAGCGGCTGGTAAAAAAATTCCAGAAAAAGGAAAGGGTGCAGGGCGGGGCCGTCTATGATGCCGAAGGAAAATTGATCGCCATCACCGAAAGGCTCAAAGGCTGGAAGGAAGAAGGAAAATCCCAGTATCAGGGGGTCATCTCAAAAAAAGCTCCGTCAGAGCGGCTTTCAAAGTTCAATAAGTACTATGTCTACAGCTATGTTGCTCCGGTCCTTGACGACAAGGACAATGTGATAGGGCTGGTCGAGATCATCTACGACACCTCCTATGTGTTCATGCGCACAGTAGACTTCTGGAAGACGATAATGATAAGCCTGGGCATTCTTTTGGCGGTGCTGCTGGGGCTGATCTTTTTTATCGAAAGAAGGTTCTTTTCTTCTCCCATAGGCCGGCTGACAAAATGGTTCAAGCACTATCAAAAGGGCGAAACGGAGGAGATGGAAAAGATCGAGGGCGAGGGCGGCCTGGGAGAACTGGCCTCCGAAGTCCAGCAGGTGGCCCTGGGGCTTAAGATAGCAAAAAAGGCCATTACCGAAGATGCAAGGCAGCGCCTAAAAGAGGAAGACCTGTGGACGGAAGCCAAGTTGAGGGACCTGATAAGGTCTAAACTCGGTGACAGTTCTTTTATAGTAGTTTCCAATAGAGAGCCATTTATGCATGTCACCGACAAAAATACCGGTAAGGTATCCCTGGTAAAGCCGGCCAGCGGAGTGGTGACGGCAATAGACCCGATACTTAAATCTTGCGGCGGGGTTTGGGTGGCAACAGGCAGCGGGGATGCCGACAAAAACTTTGTAAATGCCAAGGACAAGCTCGGCGTTCCCGAAAAGGACAGCAGATATATTCTCAAGAGGATATGGCTTTCCAAAGAAGAGGAGCAGGGCTTTTACCTTGGTTTTTCCAACGAGGGGCTTTGGCCCCTGTGCCACATCACGCACACCAGGCCGATCTTTAGGGAAAGCGACTGGCTGCTCTATAAGCAGGTCAACCAAAAGTTTGCCGACAGCATAATTGAGGAACTGCCGGCAAAGAACCCGTTCGTCTTTATCCAGGACTACCACTTTACTCTGCTGGGCAGGATGATAAAAGAAAAGAGGCCGGACGCGATCATAGCGCTTTTCTGGCACATCCCCTGGCCCAATCCGGAGGTCTTTTCCATCTGCCCGTACCAGCAGGAGATACTGGACGGCATGCTTGGCTGCGACCTGATCGGCTTTCATGTGCAGTACCATTGCAACAACTTTTTGGACACGGCCAACAGGCTGCTTGAGTGCCGGGCCGACATGGAAAAATTCAGCATTGTGCGGCTGGGCAAAGAGACCATAGTCAGGCCTTTTCCGATAAGCATAGATGACAGCTATTTTAAGGACCCGGGGCCTTTGGTGCGCCAGAGGGCGGAAGAGATAAAAAAAGAACTCGGCCTTTCGGACAAAATAGTTGCGATGGGCGTGGACAGGATAGATTATACCAAGGGCATAGCAGAGAGGATATTGGCCGTTGACAGGTTCCTGGAAAAATATCCGCAGTACATCAAGAAGTTCGTCTTTATACAGCTGGCCGCTCCAAGCAGGACCGATATCAAGCGCTACCACGACCTGGTGGACGAGATAGAAGAATTGGTAAAGAGAAAGAACGACAAATACAGGCAGGACGGCTGGGAGCCCATAATATACCTGAAAAGGTATTTTACTTCCGAAGAGATCAAACCCTATTTCAAGCTTTCCGATATGTGCCTGGTCAGCTCCCTTCATGACGGGATGAACCTGGTGGCAAAAGAATATGTTGCCTCAAAAGATGACCTTAGGGGGGCTTTGATACTGAGCAAGTTCACCGGCGCCTCCAGGGAGCTTTCCGGAGCCGTCCTGATTAATCCGTACTCCATAGAGGAATTTGCGGATGCAATAAAGACGGCTGCTGAAATGAGCCCGGAAGAAAAGAAAAAGAGGATGGAGGGCATGCGCCTTTCTATAATGGAGAACAATGTTTACAAGTGGGCGGCCGGCATTATAAACGAGCTGACCGCGCTCAAAAAGGATGTTCTAAGCAAATGAACAGGGCAGAAGAACTGGCAAAATTGCTGCCAAAGGGCACGGCGCTTTTGGCCCTTGCCGATTTTGACGGGACGCTGGCCCCGATAGCGCCGACCCCGGACCTGGCAGCTATTTCTGCCAGGGCAAAAAAAGCTCTGATAAAACTGGCCGGGTCAAAGAACATCTTTACCGGCGTGCTCAGCGGAAGGGCCCTGCACGACATAAAAAAAGCTGTCGGCGTAAAAGGCCTTATCTACGGCGGCAATCACGGGCTAGAGATAGAGGGCAGAGGACTAAAAAGGACAGCACCTTTGTCTGATGCCGTCTTAAAGGCCCTGGCAAAAGTAAGAAAGGACCTGAAAGGCTCCCTGTCCCGGTACAAAGGGGCGATAGTTGAGGACAAAGTGTTTTCCGTAAGCGTGCACTACAGGCTGGTGGGCAAAAATGACCTGCCGTATGTGATGAAAGAGATCAAGCGTTCGGCGGAGCCTTTTCTTAAAAGAGGGCTGATAAGGCTGGCAAAGGGAAAAAAGATAGTTGAGATAAGGCCGAGGCTCAAATGGGACAAGGGCAGCGCTCTAAAGTGGATACAAAAAGAGCTCAGTGCAAAAAGCGGCCGCAGCCTTTATACCGTTTATATGGGAGATGATGCAACGGACGAAGACGCTTTTAAGGCGCTGGGCAAAAAGGGGCTTTCGATAAAGGTCGGCGCAGAAGGCAAAACCGCGGCCCTAAAGCGCCTTGATAATACAGAGCAGGCCGGAAGGTTTTTGGAGCTCATTTTAGAAAGCAGATAGAGGAGGGGCCATGGGGGAGCCGGTTTTGGCAAAGGAGCCTTTCAGGTTTTTTACAAGGCTTCATCTTACGGAGCTGACGGGGCTAAAGGCCTCTAACATAAAAGAGCTGCTTTATCATCTGGAAAGAGTGCCGGGCTCCTGTATTTACCACCACACGCACAGGTTTTTACAGCAGCACCAGTACCTTTCGCCGGAGCCGCCCAACGATTTTGCCTACTGGGTGCTGGAGGCCATTAACGAGAGCGACCTTTCGGAGAGGCTTGCCAGCATAGATACGGTACAATATCCCACAATAAGGAAGCTTAGGGAAAGAATAATCGAGGTCATCTCCTCCTGGGCCGCATCAAATCCGGGTTCCAGGCGCAAAAAGGCTTCCCCAGGCGATGAGTTCCATTTTATGAAGACAAAAAGCTTTATAGTTCCGACAAAGTATGAAGTGTCCGACCTTAACAGCTTTGCCGAGGTCCTGGAAAAAGTGACCATAGATTCCATCTATTTCCATATCTTTGAATCAAGGCTGCGGCTCGAAAAAGGCAGCAATGATTTTTCTAACTGGTTCGAGGCGTCTCTCGGGGATGGCGTCCTTGCCAAAAAAGTGTCCAGACTGGACCCGTACACCTGTACACTCGAGGACCTGCGCTGCACGCTTATAAGGATGGTAAAGAACAGGATAGGGGGCTGAAGTGGCAAAACTAAATGATTATGTGGAGATAGTGGGGCAGTCGGTAATAGATGACCTGCGGCTTTTGGCCGAAAGGCTAAAGGGCAAAGTGGTGCAAAACATCAATTCCACCTCGGTCGGCGGCGGAGTGGCCGAGATACTTAACAGGATGATCCCTCTTATGAGGGAGATCGGCCTGGATGCCAAGTGGGACCTTATCAAGGGGGGAGAGCAGTTCTTTGCGGTCACCAAAAAATTCCACAACGCTCTTCACGGCAAGGAAGAAGATATCACCCAGCGGGACTTTGATGTTTTTCTTGAGACAGGGAAAAAGAACCTTGAGGAGATGGACCTTTACGGAGACATTATCTTTGTCCACGATCCCCAGCCCATTTTTTTGATAACCAAAAAAAAGAGAAAGAAATGGGCCTGGAGATGCCACATAGATGTGTCGCATCCGGACCGCAAGGTCTGGCATTTTCTCAAAAAATTCATCAATAAATACGATGCCGCCGTGTTTTCTTCGCCTCTCTTTTCGCAGAAACTTCCTGTCAGCCAGTTCCTTATTTCTCCCTCGATAGATCCCTTAAGCGACAAGAACAGGGAATTGCCACAGGAAACCATTGACGCTGTACTAAAGAAGTATTCCATCCCAAAAGATAAGCCGATAGTGACCCAGATATCGAGGTTTGACCGGCTCAAGGACCCCATCGGCGTGATAGAGGCCTATAAACTGGTAAAAAAATATATTGACTGCAGGCTTATTCTGGCGGGCGGAGGGGCAACGGACGATCCCGAGGGGCAGCTTGTTCTTGACGAGGTAAAAGAGCGGGCCGCAGGCGATGAGGACATTCACATCCTGCTGCTTCCGCAGGATGACATAGAGATAAACGCCCTGCAGAGGGCATCGGATGTGATAGTGCAAAAATCCCTTAAAGAAGGGTTTGGCCTTACAGTATCTGAGGCGCTGTGGAAGGCAAAGCCGGTCGTGGCCTCCAGCGTTGGCGGGATCCCGCTTCAGATAAAGCACAAATTTTCGGGCCTGTTGTGCCGGTCGATAGAAGGCGCCGCGTTCGAGATAAAACAGCTGCTAAATTCGCCCGGCTATGCAAAAAAACTGGGGCAGAACGGCCGCGAGCATGTAAAGAACAACTTCCTCATCACGCGGCACATGAAAGAGTATATGCTATTGTTCCTCTCGCTTTACAGCGGCGAGGATGTCGTCTACCTTTGACCTCTACTTGAACTGCTTTGATACATCCTGCGCGGAAAAGACGGTGCTGTCCATAGGTATTGACCTTACAGGGGCGCCTTTTTCCAGTTTAAAGCCGCTCAGGCTTGCCTTTTTCCATGCGGTGTTTTCGTAGGTCTTATAATAAATGGTCTTGTTGGTCAGGTCCTTCATCACTACCCACTGGGCATAGCCGTACAAGGTGATAAAAGGTTTTGGGTTTTCCTTGATGACCCCTCTTGGTATATCCACGGCATTTAACAGATGCTCTGCCGCAACAACGGCTTCCTTTGCGTTTTTGGGTGTAAGGGCCGCGTCCTTGCACAGGACCATCCTCACAAAGCGTGAAGGCGGCGTCCAGTCCCCCGGGAGTCCCAGCATGCCGCTTCCCACTCCGGTTGGCTGGACCTTTGCACCGCTGATCGTCCTTGGTTTTTTGTCGGAGGGCCCAAGGTTAATATAGTTGCTCAGGTTCTGCAGTTGCCAGGGAAAGCTGGGCCTGTTGGTAAGAACGCCGACGGGATTGTCGTAAATGTTCATTTTCCCGTCTATGAATTCCACAACAAGGCTTTTTCCTGAAGCATCATGCAGGGAAAGGTGCAGCCCCATGCCTTTGATATCTTTTACCTCAGAATCGCAGACGGTTATTCCCGGAAGGGCCGCCCTTACTTCGTCAACGGATGCAAAATTGCCGAGTATCCAGGTAATGAACTTGTCCAGGGGAACGAACTTTCCGGCCTTTGGCTGCTGGTACACTGCGCCCGTGAACATGAGGCCTCCGGCAGAGAGGCCTTTTTCGTTCAATCCCTCCACAAAGCAGTCCTTTAGCTTAAAGGCATTTACGCCAAAGAACGCGTACTTGGACGACCAGGCTGCTCCGGCAGTGCCTTTGGCATCGACTACCCTGTGCTCTATCCCGCGCGGCACCGCTACGAGCTCGGACTTTAGGTCCACCGGGAACTCCATCGAGCGCCCGTTTATCACCGTGCCGTCCTTTGCCTTGATAGCAAAGTCGGTGCAGGCAAAAGAGGCCTGGTACAGCAGGCATAAAACCGTGAACAAACGGACAAGTGTTTTCATCATTTCCTTGTTTTTTCCTTTCGGGGAATTTTATCTTGCGGCCAATTAGAGAGTATAGCAGAACGAAGGGAAGGGGGCAATACCGAGAAATGGTTATTAGCTTGGGGGACAATCAGCAAAAACGAGTTTTAGAATTTCCAAATAGAATCATATGCCTTTTTGCTCAAAACACGGGCTCGATTCAAAATCTGTTTTTCCCCCCATTCATTTGCAGAGTTTTCATTCCTCTTTACAAAATCAACAACAAAATTTTTATTTGCGATTTCCTCAGTGTGCTGCTTTAAATATTCAATCTTCTCTTTTGGCATCATATTGCCGAGTCTAGAGTTGGTCTTAAAGCCAAGGCACAATAGATTTCCGATATTATTGCATACATCAGCTGGCAATGGATTGCTCTCCGGATTTTGAGGATAAAAATGTTCAATGTTATGGTTTTTCCTTGTTATTTTCTTGTTGGGATTATAGAGTGCGATCCTATCGGGAGGCTCAACTTTGTAATTGATTATCCTGTCAAAAATATACATTATTAGGGCAATAGTATCTTGAGCATAAGATATTTCTGAAAATCTAGAGACAAACTCATCTTCTTTTGCCACTTTTCTTTTTAGCAATGCAATTAGTTCATTTGCGGTTTCAATAAAGTCACTTGTATTCCAAAACTTAACACAATAATCGGCATATGTCTTTTCAACTTCGTTGCCAACTCGATCACAGATAGCATTGTTGATAAAATGGTACTTCTCAAGCACATCCAAAAAAACAATTAGCTTCTTTGTTTTTGTCTCAGTTTCTCCGTTTGATTTTGAAGACATTATTGCGGAATAAACTAAAGGGTAGATTTGCGACACCTTAAACAGTCTTAGTCCCTCCAGAGAATGATATATTTTCTGATATCTGTCTTCTTTTGTTGAGATGCTTTCATAGCCTAGGCTTTCAAAATATGCCTGAAGGCCATCCTTATTTGCATTCCTGATTTCATAAAAATACTTGGAAAACGCATTCAATTCCTCCAGTAGTTTTTCATTGCCAATCTCTTGACTATATCTTCTTATGTTTTTGTAAAGCTGTGATTTTGCAATATACCCCTTTTGTGAGACGTAGAAATATTTAAGCATTCTTAGAACGGTTCCCTCAGAATTCTCGATTATTTGTGGCCAAATATCTTCCACGCCAACAACTCCCGAAGCAAATAGATAGTTCTTTAACAAATCTGAAGCTTCCAGATCCATTCCCCTGGCGTTTGTTCTCTCAAAAATGCTGAAAGCTTCTGCTTCGTCTTGAATATCGATAATTGCAACATAGGATTTATATAATGCCTTCTGTATTTTTACCAGTATCGTTCGATCATATTCTGCGACTTCGCTTGCAAAGAAATCAAATATCGGCTTAATTCTGTTAACTTGCCTCTTTACCGGTTTTATTCCAATCTTTGCTGGGAACCTTCCATCCCAGTCGTGTTTGGACATTTCTTCAAATATATCTTTAATCGACTCCGATGCAATTAATCGGTTGCCTCGAGATTCCGCAGAAGCGTCATCCATAAATGTGATATAGCTTTGTATTTGTCCGGATATCTCTCGTTCGTTTATTTCTTTTGCTCTGTTTCTTAAAGCGATCAATAAGAGCAGTATTGTTGTGAGCCTTTGTTGGCCATCAATAATTTTGATGATATTATGCTTTTCTTCCGATACATCGAATATTAGTGTGCCCAAGAAGAGCTGGTCATCTTCACTATTAGCGTAGCTTTGTATGTCTTCCCAAAATTCAAGTGCTTCTGTCTTGCCCCAAGAGTATTCTCTCTGATACTTTGGCACTATCCATCTAGATGATGATTTTAGCAAATCAACAACTTTTGCTGGTTTTGGGTCTATCATTAATTATGGATAATATCATTTCGACCAACAAAGATCAACCGAGGTATGTTTTTGTGGGCTTATTGTTTATTTGGCTAGAAATCTGCCCGGCTATTTATGACATATGTCATCGGTGAGGAGATAGAAACTAGCCCTAAGGGATGGTTGTCGTAGCTGCTGATCATATCCCTTGTATTGGAAAGAAAGATCATTTTCACCCATCTTTAGCATCACCTTGATTGCACCCCTAAATACGCAATATAATGTCTTAATAGGAAAATGCATATATGAACAGTACAAAGCGTTATTCAAGGATATTTCTCAGAAATAAGGAAAACTTTGCCAAGATAATGAATATTTTTGACATGGCTGATGGATCAGTTGGCATGAGCTTCTACGGATTTGAAAAAGAAATGCTGTTCGGTATTAAAAATAATCATAGGGTAAACATCGAAGCAATTAATGAGGGTGAGCGACCTAAAATATCTTTTCATAAATCGGGCATCATAAAATTAATGTCCAAAATATCAAACAATGAAACAATTGATAGAATAACTTGGAGGGGAACCCCATTTGTTGATATAAGAGAGCCTCGCCAAATGATGGAAATCATTCTTCCGCCAAAGTTGCTTATGGCGGATCATCAACTATATAGAAATGACAGTGATATTATTTTGGATGCCACCGGGTTTCCAGATAAACAATGGAGAATCTCATTGTTTTGCTCCTCAAAGGATTATATGTCTCATATTAGACCCCCGATGGTAAATACATCAGAGTATGAGTATTCCTCTTCTCTGGAAGGGGGTAATTTAGTATGGACATGGGTTCTTAGGGTTAGCACATCCCATGCGGGGAAAATGGATACCCAGGAAATATTGTATTTTGTTGCCGGTGATATTGTTCATCCAAAATAATTATTAGGATTTCTTTATTATTGAGAACCGCCAGCAATTGGTGAGTGTTTCATTGTCCAGCTAATGTGACCTCACCCCAATGGACCATTATGAATAATAAATCCTGGACTCTGGAATGTATTGTCTGAGGGAGATAAGTTAAATGTCGCGGGCGAGGGGATGAGAAAATAGCCCTACGGGGAATCGAACCCCGATCGTCAGCTTGAAAAGCTGATGTCCTAACCGTTAGACGATAGGGCCATACTTCGCTTTGCGAAGAAGCTCAAAACTCTAAACCCAAAATCCAAAACCGGACAAACAAAAGATAACAATACCTGCTTGCCCCGATCGCCCCGACTGGAAGTCGGGGTGTCCTAACCGTTAGACGATAGGGCCATGTTCATGAGCAGTTTTTCCGTATTTTTGTAGTTCTTTATGCGAGCTTCTTCTCTAACTGCCTCGCTTCTTGTATTATAAGTCTTGTAAAAAATTAATTCTAAAGGTTTCCTGCATTTCGTTGACTTAACTGAGCCTCTATTATGTGCCGACAGTCTTTCAACCAAATCGTCCGTCTGACCTACATAGAACCGGCCATCCTTTTTGCTCTCGAGTATATAAACACAATTCTTTTTCATGATCCGATGTCTGCCTCCCGATCGCCCCGACTGGAAGTCGGGGTGTCCTAACCGTTACCTGCCCCGAGCCTGTCGAGGGGGACGATAGGGCCATACTCTCTAATTTTAGCAAATATAGTGTGAACTTGCCAGCATGGCAGAAAGCCTTCTTTCGCGAAATGTTATCCCTAACGGCGCATCTCTAATCAACTCGAAACTGTTTCCGCGAAATAGGACACGCGAATTCCTCTAATATACTCGAACGCAAAGGTCCTGTGCTTTGCACACGACTTCTCTATTCGTGGTAGTTCGCGGTGTTAGAGCGGGCCATTTCGAGGAGAGTTTTAGAGAGCATTCGTGAGGAGTGTTCGTGATAAGGTTCGCGAGACTTATCTCCCCGCCCGCTCTTAATATGCTATCCTTTATATCCTCGTCATGAAACTTTGGGAACAGAAGATACTGGATGCCGTTGCCAAAATACCAAGGGGCAGGGTGTCCACCTACGGATTGGTAGCAAAGGCGTCGGGCGTCAACTGTGCGCGCCTTGTGGGAAGGGCCCTTCATCATAATCCGGACCCGCTGCGCTATCCCTGCCACCGCGTCGTCTTTGCGGACGGAAGCCTTTCTAAAAACTTCGCTTTTGGAGGCAAAACGGGGCAAAAGCGCCGGCTTATTGAAGAAGGCGTCGGCTTTACGGGAAGCAAAGTTGACCTTAAGCAGCACTTGGCTTTTGTTTGAAAGAAATTCATTGCCTGTGCTACCATTACCTCATGAGGCTTGACGCTGACGCGATAGAGACCTGGCAAAACCTTCTCGGCCTTCCTGTTCAGGAGAGGGCCTCCTGGATAAAGGACAATCTTTCCATAATTGTTCGAACGCTTGAGAGGAGCGCTGCTTCCTGGTCTGAGGTAAAAGGGCAGGGGCCCTGGGACCTGATGATCTCCCAGTGCCTGGGAGCCGGCCTCTATAAAGAAGCGGAGCATGTCCTTGATACGGTCATTAAGAAGGTCCGCAGCAAGACTTTGCTTACCGCGCATCTTGATTATTACAGAGGGATAGCCAGGTTCCTTCAGGGAAGGTTCAAAGACGCCTACGAGGATTTTAAGTCCTCCCGCAGGCTGGAGCACCTGCAAAAAGAGTTCAATACCGATTCCCTTAAGGCCATCTCCTACATGGAAGAGACCATCTTCCCGATGATAGAAAAAGTGGAGCGCTCCAAAGAAAAACTGCGCCATGACCTCAACATTGCCCGTTATGTGGACAAGGCGGTGGGGCCCAATGTGCTAAAAACGCTGCACAAGTGGAACTCTTCTTCCCCTCTTTATTCCACGGGGATAAGCCAGGGTGGAGGCTATCTGTTGACGCTAAAGAACAGGCAGGGAGTTGTGCGCTCCATCGCGATCGATCCGGGCTACGGGTTCCTGGAACTGTTCAGGGACTGCGACCTTTCTATAGTGGACCTGGACGCGATAATAGTTACACACGACCACGACGACCACACCGAATCGATAGAGGCCATTCTTTCACTCCTTGCCAAATACAACGACAATGTCCCTCACGACAAGATCAAGGTCCTTGATGTGTTCGGCTCTTCCGGGGTCATGCTAAAGTTCCAGGGCCTCTTTGACGCGGTAAGCCCTCTGGGCTCAAAAGAGATAAACTTCAAGCTGCTTGTGCCAAACACCACAATAGACCACGCGGGCGGCGTCCAGTTAAAGGAAAAATACGGCTGCGTCATTCATGTAAAAGAGGCCTTTCACGAAGAGCTGTGGACGCACGAGGAATCCTCCGTGGGGTTCGTGATAGAGACGAATATAGCCGGCAAAGACCAGCGCCCGGTCAAGATAGGGGTGACGGGAGATACCAGATACGAGAGCGGCCTGGGGGAGCAGTACAAGGGCTGCCAGATACTGCTCATGAACATAGGGTCTTTAGAAAAGGAAGAGGGCAAGCTTTTGAGGCAGCACCTGGGCCTTATCGGGTCCATCAATGTGATAAAGCAGGCCATGCCCGAGGTGGCCGTCATAACCGAGTTCGGGGAGGAGTTCCAGGACAAGAGAGCTACAGTTGCCTCGGTCATCGAAGAATGGGCGGCTCCCTTTAACGGGGCTTACGGCGGCAAAAGAACAAAAGTATTCCCCGCGGATGTAAGGTTCGAGATAAAACTGGAGGACCGCAGCATCAAAGAGACTTCTACGGGCGTCTTTTTGCCGGCGGGGATGGTGGAAGCCGGCGAAAGCTCCTCCGAAACTATTTTGTACCAGCTTAAAGAAAGCAAAAGCCCCGGTCAGATGACCGGGGCCCGCAAAAACCTTTTTCCCTGTTAGAAGCCGATGTGAATATCCGCCAGCATCTGATTGTTGCGGCTATCCTTGTTGTCCGAAACGAACGCTATGTTGACCATGTCCTTTAAAATGCCCGCGCCGTAGGTGAACATGTCGACATTGCTGCCGTTTATCTTGCCCAGCCTTAGGTTGACCAGTCCCATTGCCACAGGATATTCCAATCCGATGTGGGTCACGGAATAGGGAGTGTTGCCTCCGATAGTGTCAAGGTCAACGGCCAGTTTAAGACCGACAATCGGTATCTGTCCCGAGGCCCCCAAGACCAGGGTCGTGGGGATAGAAGTGCCGGCTATCGGCCCGTCCGAGACAGTGGCCATCGGGGTTATCTCGGCTCCTGTAAGCGTGTTAAAAGTCCCGGAAGAGATCTGCTGCGTCCCGTTAAGATTGGCGGCAAAGTCTTTGTATACCAGCGCAACCGAGATGGGGGCGGTAGGTATCAAGTCCAGCGTTCCCTGAAGACCCAGGTCAAAGCCCAGGCCGTTATACTGGGTGATAGTGTTGGTTATGGTGGTGGTGGCTCCCGAAGCGGTTACCGCGGCGCCGGCAAGAGCGTTGTGGATATACTTTACGCTTGCTCCTACGCCCGCTTTGGCCAGATAGGGGATGCCAACTCCGTAGCCAAAGGTGAGTGCCGTATCAGAGTGGCCTAGCCCGGAGATGGTCCCGTTGAGGGTGTTGGCAGCCTTTGACAGATTAAGGCGTCCGGCAGGGATCACAGATAGTCCGAACTTGCCGACCGAAAGGCCTATTATGGCGTGCACATTGCCGTTTATATCAAGAGATTTGGAAAAATTATCGGATAAAAATTTGGCAGGGTTCCCGAGATTTGAGGCCATGCTGACCAGTTGGTCCGAGCCGTCCGAAGCAGTACCTGCTCCTATCTTAAGGTCCGCTCCGCCCGAGCGGTACATTCCGGCGGGATTATAGTAGGCCGAAGCAATGTCGTCCACCAGGGAGGCACCGGCTCCGCCCATGGCGGCATACTTGGCGCTTACTCCGTAAGGCAGTATCCCGCTGGGCAGGGCAAGCGAGCCTGAGGCAAGCAGACCGATCATCGTTAGGCAGGCAAGGAACTTTCTCATGCTGTTCTCCTTTCAGAATGCTGAAAGAATTATAGCACAAGAACCTATTTAAGGTATTCCCTGAGTTTTCTGCTGCGTGTGGGGTGCTTTAATTTGCGCAGGGCCTTGGCCTCTATCTGCCTTATTCTTTCTCTTGTAACCTTGTAGAGCTGTCCCACTTCCTCAAGCGTTCTGGGACGCCCGTCCTCAAGGCCAAAGCGCAGTCTAAGTACTGTCCTTTCTCTTTCTGACAGCGACTGCATCACTTCTTCCAGGTCGTCCCTTAAGAGGCCGTGCAGCACCACCTCGTCGGGATGCGCCACGGTAGAATCCTCGACAAAGTCGCCCAGATGGGAGCTTTCTTCGTCCCCGATGGGGATCTCAAGCGAGAGCGGCAGCTGCGAGACCTTGACGACTTCTCTTACCTTGTCGGCTGACATGCGCGCCTTTTTTGCTATCTCGTTCTCGGTGGGCTTGCGGCCAAGCTTTTGCAGGAGCCCCCTCGAGATCTTTCTAAGGCGGTTTATGGTCTCCACCATATGCACGGGTATCCTTATCGTCCTTGCCTGGTCCGCTATGGACCTGGTTATGGCCTGCCTGATCCACCAGGTGGCATAGGTCGAGAACTTATAGCCCTTTCTGTAATCGAACTTTTCTACGGCCCTGATAAGGCCGAGGTTGCCTTCCTGTATCAGGTCAAGAAAGAGCATTCCCCTGCCGGTGTATTTTTTTGCGATGCTGACAACGAGCCTTAAGTTGGAATTGACCAGCCTGTGTTTGGAGGCCATATCCCCCTTTTTGATCTTTTTGGCAAGGTCTATCTCCTGCGGAAAGGTCAGCAGCGGATACTTGCCTATTTCCCTAAGATACATCTTTACCGTGTCATCAACCCCGGCGCCCTTTATCTCTTCAAGCTTTGCGCCCGAGCCAAAGCTGGCCGCCATCTTTTTAACGGAGCCCAGGCTCTTTAAAAAAGCTTCGCCCTCGTCGTGCGGCTTTTCGGTCTCTCCAAAAGAGGTCAAGAGCTCGTCCGGGTTAAGGTACCCTTTTTTGTCGGCAAGGGTCTTTAACTGCAAAAGCTCCTCCTCCCTCTTTCCGGGAATGTGTTCCAAAGTCTTTCCCCTTTCTGCGAGGCGTCATCCTATAATGTATCGGACAAAACCCCCTCAAATTTCACAAAGACATCAACCTTCCGTGATGCTCCAGATACTGAGCCTGAAGGCTGCCGAGCTTTTCTATGTCCTTTGCCTCCTCTGCCTCCTTCATCTGTTGTCTAAGCGCCTCTATCCCCGACTTGATCGAATTGGCCTTGAGAACGCAGGAGCAGTCCTTTAGCATGGCGCCCGGGTCCACTATCTCGTGCCGGTCAAGCGCTATCTGCGAAAGCAGCCTCTTTTCCTCCTCTCCCTTGAGCAGATCGGTCACCGAAGCGTACGGCTTTTCTTCTTCCATACCTTCAAAAGTAAGCAGCAGTTCAAAGATGTTCTTTGATACAGGGTCCGAAAATTCCTGAGGCAGTACGGAGCCTTTCAGGGTTTCCCTGACAGAGGGCTCTTCCATCCAAAGTTTTATCAGGGTCCTTTCGGCCTTGAGCACTTTTGAGCCCGGCCTCTTTAGCGGAGCGCTCTGCACGGACCTTCTGCCGTAAAAAGAAGACCTTTTTATCTCGGAAAGCAGGCTGTCCGGATCTATGCCGAGCCTCTGAGCGGCGTACTTTATGTATTCGTCCCTGACTATCCGGTTCTTTTCCTGCGACAGGATGGCGGCGCATTTTCTTGCGGCCTGTGCTTTGCCCTCGGCCTCCTTAATATTGTGCGTCCTTATCGCGGAATCTATCCTGTACCGCGTTGCAGGAAGCGCCGCCTTTAGCAGTTCCCTAAAGCGCTCTGCTCCTTCTTTTTTTATCAGTTCGTCCGGATCTTTTCCTCCGGCAAGCGTTACCACCTTGGGATAAAGCTCCATCTCCCTCATCAGGTCTATCGTTCTGCGCGAGGCCTCGGCCCCGGCCTCGTCGCTGTCAAACACCAGGACCAGCTCCGGACAGAGCCTGCCAAGCGCCTTTATCTGCAGGGGCGTCAGCGAGGTGCCCGAAGAAGCCGCGATATTCTTTATCCCGTGAGCGTAGCAGCGGATAAAGTCCATATATCCCTCTACCAGGTAAGCCCTTTTTTCTTCCTTTATCCTGTCCTTGCTAAAGTTGAGGCCGTAAAGGACAGAGCCCTTGCTGTACACGGGCGATTCAGGCGAGTTTATATATTTTGGAGAACTCCCGTCAAGCGACCTTGCTCCAAAGCCGATCACCCTGCCCTGGATATCCCAGATGGGGAACATCAGCCTTTTTCGGAAGCGGTCGTAATAAGATGAGCCGTCCTCTTTTTTGATTATCAGCCCGGCCTTTTCGATGTCTGCGGGGGAAAAGGAGGCCTGCGTCAGGTGTTTGTAGAGGCCATCCCAGCCGTCCGGAGCAGAGCCAATGCGGAAAAAATCGAGTATCTTTTGGGTCAGCCCTCTTTCGGCGGCGTATTTTTTTGCAGCCTCGTCCTTTTCCAGATTCAACTGGAAAAAGTCGGCGGCTTTGTCGAGTGCGGCATAAAGCGCCCTGTTGTCCTGCCTTAATTGCTTTTCCGCTGAGGCGGCATCAACAGAAAATTCTATCCCGACCCTGTCGGCCACCAGTTTTACCGCTTCGGCAAAAGCAACATTCTCTATCTTCATCAAAAAAGTGAAAACATTTCCCCCCTGGCCGCAGCCAAAACAGTGAAAGAGCTGTTTTTCCTGGCTTACGGTAAAAGAGGGCGTCTTTTCGCTGTGGAAAGGGCAAAGGGCAAGATAATTCTTGCCTTTTTTCTTAAGAGCGGTATAGCCGGATATCACCTCCACTATGTCCGCTTTTTCCCTTATCTCTTCTATCCTGGAGTTCTCTATCACAGGTTCCATTCCGACGGCACGAACAGGCCCATGAAGACCGCTATGGCATACCTGTCGGTCATCCCGGCGATGTGATCCCTTATGAGAGCGGCCAGGGCTTTTTTGCCCTTGCCTTTTTTGAATCCGGGGACAAGTCTCGGCTCTTTCATAAAATGGTCGAACAGGCAGGTCAGAACATGCTCCACTTTTTTATTCTCTCTAATTGAGGTCGGCGAAGTATAGACCTTTTTGAACATGAACCTGTAGAGCCCGTGCAGGACGCTTTCTCCCTTTTTGCTCATTCTGACAATGTTCTTTCCGGCGCTGCTGAGCACCAGGTCTTTCACAAAAGCGTTCACCGTGTCGCTGCCTATGAACTTTCTATAACCTGCAGGAAGGTCCTTCTTTTTTATGATGCCCGAGCGTATCGAGTCGTCAATATCATGATTGATATAGGCTATCCTGTCGGCGTAGCGCACAATAGAACCCTCCAGAGTGCTGGCGCTGGGAAAAGTCCAGGGATGGTTCAGTATCCCGTTCCTTACCTCGGGGGTCAGATTGAGCTTTTCTATGTTATCCGCCACATGCAGGCTCTGGATGTTGTGGTCAAAAGAAAGGCCGTACTTCTTAAGCAGTTTGTCCAGAACGGATTCTCCCGCATGGCCAAAGGGCGTGTGCCCCAGGTCGTGTCCCAGAGCTACCGCCTCGGTCAGGTCTTCGTTAAGCCCCAGCGCCCTTGCTATCGTCCTTGCTATCTGGGCCACTTCCAGAGTGTGGGTAAGCCTGGTCCTGTAGTGGTCCCCGGTTGGGGAGATAAAGACCTGCGTCTTGTGCTTTAACCTTCTGAAGGCCTTTGAATGCACTATCCGATCGCGGTCCCTCTGGTAGCAGGTCCTGATAGGGCAGGGGGCCTCGCTTTTTGCGCGCTTTCCCCCCTTTACGGAAAGAGAAGCCCTTTCGGAGAGGAACTTTTTTTCCCTCTCCTCCGTAAGCCGGCGGATATTTTGCATGCGTTCTTCTATTATTTTAGGACAGCCCTTGCCGCTGCGAGCCGTGCAATGGGCACCCTAAAAGGAGAGCAGCTGACATAGTTCATTCCCGCTTTGTAGCAGAACTCTATGGAAGCAGGGTCCCCTCCATGCTCTCCGCAGATACCTATCTTGAGGTCTTTTCTCGTCTTTCTTCCTCTTGTGATGCCGGTCTTGATAAGTTCGCCGACCCCTTCGGTGTCTATGCTCTGGAACGGGTCAATTTTCAAGATCCCCTTTTCCAGATAATGTCCCAGGAACGAGCCGATATCGTCGCGGCTGAACCCAAAGGTCAGCTGTGTCAGGTCGTTGGTGCCAAAAGAGAAGAAGTGCGCGGCTTCGGCAATCTTGTCCGCTATCAGGGCCGCCCTGGGGATCTCTATCATGGTCCCCACAGAGTAGGGGAGGTTCTTTACCCCGTGCTTGGCTTTTACCTCGTCATAGACCCTCTTGATGATATCGTACTGGTCCTTGATCTCGTTAACGCAGGAGACCACCGGGACCATTATTTCCGGCAGAGCTTTTTTGCCGGACTTGATAAGTTCTGCGGCTGATTCGAAGATGGCTCTTGCCTGTATCTCGGTTATTTCCGGATAGGTAACTCCCAGCCTTACTCCGCGGTGCCCCATCATCGGGTTGCTTTCGCGAAGTACCGAGGCTCTCTTTTCCAGGTCTTCCATATTGATCGAAAGGGCTTTGGCAAGTTCTTCCAGTTTGGCCTTTTCGTGAGGGACAAATTCATGCAGCGGCGGGTCTATCAGCCTGATCGTTACAGGAAGACCGTTCATCGCCTCAAGAGTGGCCTTGATGTCGGACTTCATGTGAGGATAAAGGTCTTTTAGCGCGGCCTTTCTTTCTTCCACCGTCTTAGAGAGGATCATCTTGCGCAGTTCAAAGAGAGGAGCATCGGAGCCCTCGCCGTAGAACATGTGCTCTATCCTGAACAGACCGATGCCCTCGGCCCCAAAGTCCCTTGCCTTTTGAGCGTCCTTTGGAGTGTCGGCATTGGTCCTTATCTTCAGCTTTCTTACGCTGTCGCAAAGCTTAAGGAATTCGTTGAGCAGTCCGCCTTCCTGGCTGGCGTCCACCATGGGAAGTTTTCCTTCGTAGATATTTCCCTTGGTGCCGTTTAGAGTGATCCAGTCGCCTTCTTTAAGGGACTTTCCGGCAATCGTCATGGTCTTGCTGGAATAATCGATGCTGATAGCGGCGCAGCCCACAACACAGCACTTGCCCCAGCCTCTTGCAACAAGCGCGGCGTGAGAGGTCATCCCGCCCCTTGCGGTCAGGACCGCCTGGGCGGCCCTCATGCCTTCCACATCTTCCGGATTGGTCTCTTCCCTAACCAGGATGACCTGTTTTCCTTTTTCGGCCCAGTCAACGGCATCCTGCGAGGAAAACACTATCATGCCGAACGCTCCGCCCGGGCCTGCCGGAAGGCCCTTGGCCAGCGGCTTGTTGGTTTTTTCCGCCTTGGGGTCCACTATCGGATGCAGCAGTTCGTCCAGCTGCTCCGGGGTCACTCTCATGATGGCCTCATCTTTTGTGATGAGCCTCTCTTTTGCCATGTCAACGGCCATTTTTACCGCGGCAGGCCCGTTCCTTTTGCCTATGCGGCACTGGAGCATAAAGAGTTTGCCTTTTTCTATCGTGAACTCTATGTCCTGCATGTCGCGGTAGTGTTTTTCGAGCCTATTCTGAAAGCCGAAAAGTTCCTTATAAAGATGGGGCATGCCCTTTTCAAGAGATACCAGGGCCTTGTTGTTCTCGCTCTTGCTTACCTCGTTGACCGGTGCGGGGGTCCTTGTGCCGGCCACCACATCCTCGCCCTGCGCGTTCACCAGGTATTCGCCGTAAAAATGGTTGTCGCCGTTTCCGGGGTTCCTGGTAAAGGCAACTCCCGTGGCGCAGTCGCTTCCCATGTTGCCGAACACCATTGTCTGCACATTGACCGCGGTCCCCCATTCATCCGGTATATTCTCTATCCTTCTGTAGGACACGGCCCTCTTGCCGTTCCAGGAAGAGAACACGGCCCCAATGCCGCCCCAGAGCTGTTCCATCGGCTCGTCCGGGAATTCCCTGCCAAGGACCGCTTTTACTCTTTTCTTGAACTCTTCGCAGAGGTCCTTGAGGTCTTTTCCTGTCAGGTCGGTATCGGTCTTACACCCTTTTTTCTCTTTTACCTCGTCCATGATCCTCTCCAACTGCCTTCTGATGCCCATCTCATCTTTGGGCTCAATTCCCGCGGCTTTTTCCATGACGACATCGCTGTACATCATGATGAGCCTTCTGTAGGCGTCATAAACGAACCTCTCGTTGCCGCCGGTCTGCTTGATCAAGCCCGGTATCGTTCTTGTGGTAAGCCCGACATTGAGCACGGTTTCCATCATTCCCGGCATGGACTTTCTGGCGCCGGAGCGTACCGACATAAGAAGGGGGTCATTTTCGTCCCCGAACTTTTTTCCCATTATCTTTTCAACTTTTTCGAGCGCGGCCTTTACCTGGGCCTCGAGAACTTTGGGGTATTTTTTCCCGTTCTCATAGTAGTATGTGCAGACATCCGTTGTCAGTGTAAAGCCTGGAGGGACCGGGAGCTTCAATTTTGGATTGCCCGCCATTTCGGCCAGGTTGGCACCCTTTCCTCCAAGCAGATTTTTCATCTTTTCGTTGCCGTCCGCCTTTCCTCCTCCGAAAAAGTAGACGAACTTTTTGGACCCCGAACTTTTTTTAGAAGCCATTTATCTGTTTCCCTTTCTTGTTTTATTTTGCCCAAAAAGCACAAAATTACCCGCATCATGCTGTTCTTTGGGTTGTGCGGGTTTTCCGCACTTCTACATTATAACACAGATTTCACCGCCCGCTTTTTATGTGGTAAAATTGGGTTTGTAAGAGTTCACACCGAGCGAAGCGGGCCTGTAGCTCAACTGGTAGAGCGCTAGTATGGCATACTAGAGGTAAGGGGTTCGACCCCCCTCAGGTCCAAGTTCTTCCACTTTCCAAATTACTTACAACTCAAGGATCATTCAAATAACCCGGGGCCCCTTACCCGGGAAGGGTTGTTAAGGGAAACGGGAGTTTCCCTTAAGGGGTGACAGGCCCGAGCTTGTCGAGGGCCGCCAGAGGGGCGAGAGCCCCTATGGGGAGCGCAAGCGACGGTAAGGGGTTCGACCCCCCTCAGGTCCAATTATATTTAGAGCACAGAGCTTAGAACACAGACCACTGAACACAGTGAAGTGAATAGTCAATAGGATAGCGCCTGTGCTCCGTGTTCGGTGTTCTATGTTCAGTGTTCCATGCTTTCGCTAACTTCCGCTAATCATAACTAACCTCTTGACAAGCTCGAGACAGACGCATTCATGGCTGCTCCAAATTGAAATATCCGGATTTAAACACTATAATGAAGTCCAATATGGCAAACGCCCATCTTACAAACGCAAAAAGAGCAAAGAACGACGAGTTCTATACGCAGTACGACGACATTCAAAAAGAGATCGAAGCGTATGTGGAATATGACCCCGATGTATTCAAAGGCAAGGTTATTTACTGCAATTGCGACGATCCGTTTGAAAGCAATTTTGTCAAATTCTTCGCAAACAGGTTCAATGGTTACGGCATAAAAAAATTGGTGGCAACAAGCTATGTTGGCTCGCCAATTGCCCAGACAGAGTTGCAGTTTTCTATACCCGGAGAGATCAGAAGGAAAAAGGAACTGCCCGAAAAGAAAAGAAAAAAAGCATTTAAAATTGAGATCAATGAAGTGTCTGATCTCACAAAAGATGGCGTAATAAACCTGGATGATGTGAAGTATCTGTTAAAGCACGACAAAAATGCGTCTTCACTTTTGCATGGGGACGAAAAGTACACCGCCGGTGATTTTCGCAGCAAAGAATGTGTGGAGCTGCTAAGGAGATCCGACATTGTTGTAACAAATCCGCCGTTCAGTCTGTTTCGCGAATATGTCAAGCAGCTTTTTGATTACAATAAAAAGTTCGTCATTATCGGCAACATGAATGCGATCACCTATAAAGAAATATTCCCGCTGATCAAAAATAATAAGCTGTGGCTGGGAAATGGATTTAATGCTGGCAATGCATATTTCTTTACGCCAAATACGCGCGATTTTGCTTCCGGGGTTTACGATGAAAAAACAGGCCTAGTGAAATTTCGTAATGTTTGCTGGTTTACAAACCTTGATCACGGACGCCGTCATCAGCCGTTACCGCTTATGACTATGAAAGAAAATTTAAAATACAGTAAGCACAAAGAGGTTAAAGGAAAAAGAACCTATGATAGATATGATAATTACGATGCCATAGAAGTACCGTTTACTGATTCCATTCCGAGCGATTATTGTGGGGTAATGGGGGTGCCAATTAGTTTTCTTGACAAATACAATCCGGACCAGTTCGAGATTGTGAAATTCAGGCATGGTGACGATGGGAAAGACTTGAGATTAAAGGACGGTTCATGTCCATATTTTAGAGTTGTTATTAGACACAAGAAAAGAGGGAAATAACATGAAAGGGATTATTTACATAATGACAACAGCTGTGTCAGGCCTTATAAAAATCGGAAAGTCAGGCACAAAGAATTATTCGGAGCGAATGAGAGATTTGGAAGCCAATGGCTACTATAATGTGGCGGGATTAAAAAGGTTCTTTGCTATTGAACTTGAAGATTATGATGATAAAGAAGACCTTCTGCACGATATCTTCAAAAAACATCAGGTCGGAGAAAGCGAATTGTTCGCGCTTGATCAAGAGCTGTTGCAGCAACTTTTGCTCTCATTTAAGGGTAAGGTCATTTACCCTGAAAATGTTGATCAAGAAAAAGAGTTCGATATGATTTCACATGCTAGAAAAGAAAGCAGATTGTTCAATTTTTACAGGAAGGGCTTAAAAAACGGCGATATAGTGGTCTTTAAGGACGATGAAACGGTAACGGCCGCAGTTGTCGGAGAACGCGAAGTGGAATACGGCGGGCAGATTTGGAAATTGTCGCCTCTTACATATAAGCTTTATGAACAACGAGGTGAATTGAATAAGAGCGGAGCTTATGCCGGCGCGGACTATTTCAAATATAAAGGTAAGATATTGAGAAGTCTGCCGGATATCAATAGAACAGGGGAAATGACATGAAAACGACACTAAAAACCAATATTACAATCAAAGATATTTGTGAAGGGTTTGTCTATAACGAACTTGAAGGAAAAGGATTGTTTGGCTTGTCCGGCAAACTCACTATTCAGCCGGAATATCAGCGTAATTATATTTATGCGTCCGACGGCGGGAAGAAAGAGATCGCAGTTATTGAATCATTGCTCAAAGGTTACCCTATAGGTTTAATATACTTTAATAAAGTTTCTGACGATAAATTGGAAGTTCTGGACGGGCAACAGCGTATAACCAGTGCCGGGCGTTTTGTGACTGATAAATTTGCCATCAAGGATGAAAATGGTCTCGAACAATATTTTAGTGGCATGGCAAAAAACAAACAATCTACGATCCTTGAGACAAAACTGCTCATTTATGAATGTGAAGGGACAGAAAGCGAGATAAAAGAGTGGTTCAAGACAATAAACATTGCCGGTGTGCCGCTTAATGATCAGGAACTGCTAAATGCTGTATACTCCGGCCCATTTGTAACACTTGGCAAGGAAGAGTTCAGCAATAGCCAAAATGCCAACATCCAAAAATGGAGCTCATATGTAACTGGTAGTGCCAGCAGACAGCAGTTTATGGAGCGTGCGCTGGATTGGGTTAGTAAAGGCAATATTGGTGATTATATGAGTCGCCATCGATATGACAAGAATATTACTGAATTGAAAACATACTTCAACACTGTAATAGACTGGATCTCCGGCGTATTTACTGATGTGGAAAGCGAAATGCGCGGGCTCGAATGGGGACAGTTATACGAGAAGTATCATAAGAAAGCATATGATCCTGCTAAAGTGTCAGCACAGGTTCAAAAACTCTATGGTGACCCATATGTAAATAATCGTAGAGGAATATTTGAATATATACTTGGCGGCTCAACCGACACAAAATTGCTCGATGTCAGGGTCTTTGATGAGGCTGTCAAGAGATCTGTGTATGCAAAACAGACGGCTAAAGCCAAGAAAACCGGCAAATCAAATTGCCCTCATTGTGCCATTGGACATGATGCTAATAAGAGTAAAATGTGGAGTTATGCCGATATGGATGCCGACCATGTAGCGGCATGGAGTAAAGGCGGTAAAACAGCAGCTAAGAATTGCCAAATGCTCTGCAAGACGCATAATAGAGCAAAGGGGAATAGGTAAGGTTCCGTATTCATAAGTTGAGAAGGCAGATAAATGATAACGAGCAATAAACAAGCGTTGTTGTTAAATTTTGTTCAATCAGAAGGCCGCGTCTGTCCCATGCCAACATATTGGAATGGACTATATCAGATGCTGCCGGACTGCAAACAATTGCCTTCAGGTGGGTGGGAACCTGCTTTGCCTTTGATCTTGGCTGCATGGGGGGATACTCCGGCACTAATGAAGATGCTTAGATTGAAGGAACATATTGATTATGCAGCAGAAAAAGGTGTGCTGGATAAGGTTGACTCGTATTTAAGGGGGCTTAAACCCGATCAATGGGCGTATGGTGACGGGACCACTGAATGGGCAAAATATAAAAAGCAGAATATTTGAATATGAACCACAAACCTGCCCTTGTCCTCTCCGGCGGTTTCGTCAAAGGCGTCGCGCACATCAGCATTGCCGAAGAAATGAATGCGCGCGGGTATCGTGATGTCTGGAATTATTGTGTATTCAGCAGATCAAGGAATTCTTTATATTTGTCAGGATAACCTTCATTGGCTGACCATCTCATGATCTCTATAAGGTCCACCTTCTGCGATCTTGAAACCATGACCGCCTGGTCAAGAGATTGTCTGTCGTTCCAGTGAAAGAAGGCCGCGAGCCTGTCCTTGACGCTGTCAGTTGGACTTAATAGCTTGAGCACCCCTTTTTTTGTCCTGATCCGGGCTATATCTTTGACAGGTTCTTTGCCCACGGACAGGGGAGCCGGAACAAATTCGACAAAATATTTGCAGCCAACCTTTCTGAAATATTTTTCCGGCATGAGTTTAAAGCCGATTTCTTCCATGGCTGCCCCGATCTTTTTCTCATAGATGGTATCGGTGACAAAATCAAGGTCCCCCGAAATATACCTGTTATTTGTGTATAGAGTGACGCAGGCTCCGCCGGAGAGTACGGCTTCGATACCGTACCGCGAAAGAGAATGCGCAACAAGAACAGCAAGGTCTTTAAGAGGGAGATCCCCGTCTTCGTTTACCACAAAGGTTTTCCTGTCCTTCTTGGGCGCAGTCGGAGGTTGTAGCCTTTTTCTCTGTCTTTTTCCGGCAGGAACGAAAAAGCCTTCTCCAGCAGTTCCTTCACTTCATCAAGCAGCGCGTACCTGGGGTTGAAATAATAAAGCCTGGTCTTGCCTTTTATCTTGCTGACAAGCAGCCCTCCTTTTTCAAGCCGTTTGAACTGGTCCTGGACTGATTGAAGCCTTAGCCCGAATCTTGAGGATATGTTCCTGGCGTACACTTCTTTTTGCGTTAGGAGAGAGAAAAGGATCCTTTCGCTTACTTTGTTGCCGAATATAACTTCTAACATATCAGAAAAAATATTATCAAAAAGCACCAGGGATGTCAATGACCCGAAAAGCGTGTCATATGACCCGAAAACCGTGTCGGTTATTAAATGGTTCAAGTCCGGTTTTCCATGCTATAATTCCCGCAAATATATGAAATCCAAACTCGCCCTCGTCTTATCCGGCGGTTTCGTCAAAGGCGTCGCGCACATCAGCATTGCCGAAGAAATGAATAAAAGGGGATATGTCCCCGGTGTCTTTGTCGGGACCTCTATTGGCGCGGTGTTCTCTGTTCTTCTCGGCCTATATGACGACCCAAAGATGGTTAAGCGGATAACGCAGGATTTTGTCAAAAGCCATATATGGCCACAGCTTGTTTCAATAGATATATTCTCAAAAGCTGGCCTGTTCGAATCAAAAGAAGCGATTAAATTGATAGCAAAAGAAGCAGGATTTGCAGGGAAGACTTTTAAAGCACTTAAAAAGCCTGTTTATGTAACTTCAACAGACCTCAATACCGGAAAGCTCATAGTATTTGGTAAAGACAAGAACATGCTGCTGTCAGAAGCCTTAGAGGCCTCAATCTCTTTCCCTGTTATCTTCAAACCAAAGAAAATGCCCCTTCGACAAGCTCAGGGTAAAGTTAAAATGATGGCTTTGGCTGATGGCGGCATTCGCGAAAACTGTCCGATATCGGTTGCGGCAAAGATACCCGGAGTTAAAAGGATAGTAGCCTGCGATCTTGGCTACTGCGGACAATCAAAAGGCGACTTTAACAGGAAAAATGCGCTGGATGTGTTTATGCAATGCCTTGATCTAACGACTTCATTCTCCCAGATAAACCGGTATATCAATGATGAGGTGTTTATAAAGAACGAAATAGCGGTCAGGATAATCAATCCCGGCATATTCGATATCCTGCCGTTTGATTTTAAAGAGATACCCTCTATCATAAACAGGGCTTCAAAAACCGCAAAGAATATTTTTGGTCGATTCAAAACACCCGATAAGTTCTTCCGTTTCTGGAAATCAGACCCATTCAGGGAAGAATATATGACTGTTGAGCATATAGGGAGGAAAAAGACGAATGCGTTTGAGATTATAGACTTTTCATTAGCGAATGCGCCTGCCCGCTGAAGTACCGAACGAAGCGGAGGGGCGAAGGAGGGTTTGAGGCGATAGATTTTGGATAATGTCATGAAAAAAACAGACAATATCAGAATTGGGAATTATGAGTTTGATGTGTTTTATCAAAAAAACGGTGCGCGCAAGACGATTTTTGCAAAAGGCACCGACAGTCTTTACAAGTTTGCCGAAAAGATCATAAAGGAATTTGGATTTGCGTTGGACCATTGCTTTGGATTCTACGGCAGTTTTGAAAAATTGAGCAATTCATCAAAGGCGTATGAGCTTTTTGTTGATACCGGAGATGAACCGTTAAGCCAATATTCAAAAGGCGTTAAAAAGTCAAAAATTCATCAAGCGTTCACACAACCGGGCGAAATGATGTTATTCCTGTTCGATTACGGAGATAATCACAGGTTTGCGGTCAAATTGATGCATATACTGGCGGGGAAATTGCTAAAATAAAAACCCCCGTGACCCCGAGCTTGCCAAAGGGTGGGTACAGTTTATACTTACCCTTGAGATATCTACGACAGGCGGAGTCCAGAAAATGAACTGCTCCAACGCAGAAGGCATTTTCCGCATAATTCAATCAATCCTTTCGCCGAAAGCAGATCGAAGAATGATCTTTTGGGGCGAACCGGGTTTTTACACATTAAATCTAAAGCTCAAAATATCCCCGTCCTCAACTATATAATCCCTGCCCTTGAGGTGGAATTTGCCGGCCTCTTTTAGTTTTGCTTCGGAGCCGGCCTCTATCAGGTCGCCGTATTTGAACATCTCGGCCCTTACAAAACCTTTTTTGATGTCGGTGTGGATGGCGCCCCCGGCCTCGCCGGCGTCGCTGCCTTTTTTGATGGTCCAGGCCCTGACCTCGTCCTCTCCGACGGTAAAGAATGAGATAAGGCCCAGCGCCTCATAGGCGGCCCTGGTCATAACATTAACGGGAGGTTCGTCTATCTTCAATTCCTTCATGAATTCAAGGCGTTCTTCATCAGAGAGCTGTTTTAACTCCTGCTCTATCTCTATGGAAAGCAGGACGCCTTTGCCGCAAAATTCTTTTTCGATCCCGGCAACCAGGTCTTTGTCCGATAGTTTATTCTCCGAAACATTGCCGACAAAGATGTGAGGTTTCATCGTCAAAAGCTGCAGCGCCCCAAGGACTTTCAGCATTTCCTGCGAAAACCCTCCGTCCCTTACGGGGACCTCTTTTTCCAGCAGTTCCTTAGCCTTTTCCAGCACAACTTTTTCCTTTTCGATGTTCTCGCCGTGCTTTTTTTTCAGTTCCCTGGCTATATTTTCCAGCCTCTTTTCGACCGCCATCAGGTCGTAGATTATCAGTTCCGAAGAAAAACGCCTCGCGTCATCGATAAAGGAGTCTCCCTTTGCCACAAAGCACAGTTCATCTGCGTTCTTCATAAGAGACAGCATTTGTGTCTTTAAAGGGCCGGAAAGATCAAAATCGGGGAGGAGCTCATATTCAATTTTTGCGTATGAAGTCTTTTTTGGCTTATACAGTTCTATAAGTTTTGTTATCCGAGGATCAATGACCTCGCAAACGCCTTTAAAAACTTCCTGCGGTTTGCCGTCTATGGTTTCCTGCGGGATGGAGCAAAGCACCGAAAAGAGGTTCTTATGGCCGGAAAACGGGTAGCCGATCAGCGAAGCTTTCATAAAACCATTCTAACACATTGATAAAGATCTGCTCCGGGATGAAATTGCAGCGGATCTCCTTCGACAATATAGGGGTGCTTTAATGAGGATCGCGGCAAGAACTAAAGTAAATGATCTGTCGGGACAGAGCGCTTGGCATCTGATCTGTCCCGGCGCTATGAGCGTTCTGTATCAACGCATGATGTGGGACCGCATGCCGGAGCGCGGGCGCGTTTTGGAAATAGGCGCGGGCTGCGGCGCCCCGCTGCAGTTCTATACCGCAGAGCAGAGGGGCCGGGTCACTGCTCTTGATATTGACGGCAGAGCCCTGAAAACGCTGAAAAAGACATATCCCGAGGTGGAAACGCTTGTCTGCGATATCAGGGATATAAAAGCGGAGAGCTCAGCTTTTTCTGCCTGTATAGGTTCCAATGCCCTGTACCTTGCGACCTCTGAGGAACAGCTTGCCGGCGGTTTTTTTGAGATCGACAGGATATTGTCTGATAACGGCCGCATAGCTCATATAATGTCAGGACTGCCGGCCAATCTGCTCGAGGATTGGAGCCCGGATAACAAACCCGACCCCTCGGACCCCGAGTCGTACTGGAGGGCTTACCAAAAGATCAGCAGCACAATGGTAAAACTCCTAAAAGCTTCCGGCTACAGAGCACACTCAAGACTTGTCAGGACATCGGTCGCCAGGCCTTTGGAAGCTTTGAATGATGTTCAGCGGCAGCTTCTTCCGTTTACAGAAGAGCTGTATTCCGGCTTTTGCTTTGATATGTGTTTTGGTGTTGCCGCGGTCTCAAACCCTTCGGGTTGTGTCCCGGAAGGATATTACGAGGAATCGATGCTCGCCTATGTGCTTTTTGCGCAGAGACCGGGCCAGGGGACCCTGTCATCGGTGTTGGCCAGGATTTTTGACTTTGGCCGAACTATCAAACATGGTAGGTAAAAGCGCTCTTTTCCCAGAGTTTTTCGAGGGCGTATTTTTCTCGTTCCTGCCTTCCCATAACATGGGCAACCACACCGATAAGGTCAAGCACCATCCAGTTGGAATCCCTTTTGCCCTGCCATTTACCGTCCTTTATCCCTGCTTTTGAAAGCGCCTCATCGATGCCGTCGCGCAATGCCTGGACATGCGGGGAGGAATTGCCGCTGGCAAGCACCATATAATTGCACACGGAAGAGGTTTTTCTGATGTCTATTATTTCCAGGTCCAGCGCCTGTTTGTCCTGCGCGGCTTTGGCTATGAGGCTGGCTATAGCATTCGAGGAAAGGGCCTTAGTTCTGCCCGGTTTGGCCTTGAGCTTCACTTATCCTTCTTTCTTTCAAAAATCTTTCGACTATTGCCGGCACCCTGCTCATATCCGGTTCCAGATAGTAGACCCCGTCGATCTTGGTAGAATTGCCGGGCAGCTGGGCCATCATAATGTTGCCCATCTCATAAGCCTGGCGCGATACCGAGGCTATCCCCATTATCTGCGAGGCCGAAAGATTGGTCTCCACGCTTCCGGCAAAATCCATTATGATGTGGTAGGTCTGGCTGAGCCCCCTGGTCTTTGAGATCTGCTGTGCAACAGCGTCCAAAAACTTCTGCTGCCTTGATATCCTGCCAAAATCGGACTGGTTATCGTGCCTGAACCTGAGATAGCCGATAGCCTGCCGTCCCGAAAGCTTCTGGACCCCCGGCTTTAGGTCTATATGCAGGCCCCCGGCGTAGTCCACATAGTACATCCTTTTTTCCACATCAAGGGTGATCCCCCCCATGCGGTCTATCAGCTTTTCAAGACCGTCAAGATTTACCTTGATGTAATACTCGATAGGGACCTGTAAAAAGTTGGAGGTTGTCCTGCAGGCAAGGTCGGCCCCTCCAAAAGCATAGGCATGGTTTATTTTATCCAGCCGGACCCCGGGGATAACCACCAGCGTGTCCCTGGGTATGGAGATTATTCCAAGGCTTTTTGTTGCGGGATCAACATGCGCCACCATCACTGTGTCCGACCTTCTTACCCCGGCAGTGGCATCAACCCCCAGAAGAAGCACATTGGTGCTGGGCAGATTGTTCACGGTGGGGGACAGCGAGAACAGCATCTCAAAGGCCAGTATCCTTGTGACTATGAAAGCGGCAAAAAAGCCGAAACTGGCCGACATAGCCACCAGAAAAACAGGGATGACGACCATCCAGAACTTCCAGGCCCCACCTTTGCCGGGTGCCTGCTTGTGAGGGGCCATGGGGTCCGAGAAGTTTTCCATTATTTGTTCAGGTAATAATTCCTTGTCGTCAGGGTCTGTTCGAAGATGGGAGCTTTTCTTTCCAGAAGATATTTTATCATTTCTTCGGCGACGAGGGCAACAGTTTTATCAAGGTTCTGTTTTGCCAGACGGCGCAGCCTGCGCAGCCCGGGCCATTTGCGTCCCGGGGCTATATGGTCCGAGATATAGATGACCTTTTCCAGTCTTGACATGCCGGCCCTGCCGCTGGTGTGATGCTCTATCGCCTTTAAAACATCCCTGTCTTTGATGCCGAAGAGCTTTTTTGCCAGATGGGCGCTCACAAAGCTGTGAAAAAGATGGTAATGCCCCGAATCTTTCAGCCCGGGAGGAAGCCTCAGCCTTTTTGCGCTCCTTAAAAGAGACCCGCGTTCCATTCCCTTGGCGCAGTCGTGCAAAAGGCCGGCTGTTTTAGCCCTTTCGACGCTGACGCCGTGAATTGAGGCAAGGCGCGCAGCGGTCTTGGCAACGCTCAGGCTGTGCCTGTACCTGTCATGTCCTATCAGCGTCCTGAGCTTTTTCTTTAAGGCCTCTTTGTCCATGCAGTTCAAATATAGCGCAACTTGAGGGCTTAAGCAATGATATAATGTGTCTTGAAAATGAAAAAGACCGTTGCGCTCATACTTGCCGCGGGCAAGGGCACCAGGATGAACTCGGACAAGCCTAAGGTCCTTCACACCCTCTGCGGAGCTCCTATCCTCAACTATGTGCTGGAGGCGGTCAACGCGCTTCATCTAAGGGATGCCTACATTATTGTAGGCCACAAGGCCGACCTGGTAATGAAAAAGTACAAGCACCTAGACCTTAACTTTATAGAGCAAAAAGAGCAGCTTGGCACCGGGCACGCGGTGATGCAGGCCGAAAAGGTCTTAAAGGACAGGGACCTTACCGTTCTGGTCATAAACGGGGACATGCCCTTTATAAAAAGCACCACGCTTAAGCAGCTGGTAGAGCTTCACCGCTCAAAAAAAGCTTCTGCTACGGTCCTTACAGCCTGCGTGGAGGACCCCGCCGGATACGGCAGGATAATCAGGGATTTAGGCAGGGACGTGGAAAAGATAGTGGAGCAAAAGGACGGCAGTCTTGGGGAACTTGAAGTAAAAGAGATAAATACGGGCACCTATTGCTTTGAGAACGCTGATCTTGCCGAGGCTCTGCAGCAGGTACGGCCCGAGAATTCGCAGCACGAATACTACCTGACCGATGTCATCAGCATCCTGCGCAAAAAAGGCAAAAAGGTGGCCGCGCTGTGCGTGGAAGAGCCCTTTGAGGCCATGGGGATCAACTGCAGAGAGCATCTTGAGGAAGCCGAAAAAAGGCTGAAAGCCGGCAAAAAAAAGCCGTTCGTGGTATAATCTGCCGTAAAGGCAAGGCATGAAAAAACTTCTTCTTTTTTCAAAGGACAAAGGTCTGCTGCAGTACCTGGAAAGCGGACTCGACAGGAGCCAGTACAAGGTAGAGCTTTTTGAGGCGCTGTCGGAGGCGGCGGACCACATTAGGCAAAAACTGTCCGACATAGCTCTTATTGACGCCGACGGCCAGGAGCTTGCTCCAGATGAGATCTTCAGATCTTTTAAGAACATCGCGCCAAGGCTCAAGGCAATAGTCCTTAGCTCTACAAAGGATGTTTCGCAGGCCGTTTCTTCCATAAAAGCCGGGGTCTTTGACTTTTTGGCAAAACCTGTTTCTTTAGAGTCCCTTAGAACGGCCGTTGACAGCGCTTTTATCTCTAGGCTGCCAAAAAACCGGGCTGGCCTGTTTTCGGAGGAACTATGGCTAAAAGGCTCGGGCCAATCCATTACGGATTTTACCTGCCTTATGGCAGAGGCCGCGCAGACCGAAAAAGATGCCGTGATACTTTTTCCTAAGGGAGCCCCGGCAGTCCGCGCCGCAGGCCTCCTCCACAGCGCGGGATTTAACAAGAACCGAAGGCTTGCGGTAATGGACCTTGCCGATTATTCGAGGCAGGACAGCGAGGCGGCATTCTGGACAGCCTTAAAGGACCATTTTGCCCAAAAGGAGGCCTCAAAGGAAGAAGGAGGCGAAGACCTGGCCGGGACAGTGTTCCTCAACAATTTTGACAGGACAAGCGACCACTTTAGGAAGCTGCTGCTTGATCATCTGATAAGCCGCAGGGACCAGCGCTGCGACAGGTCTGTAAAAGCCGTACTGGGAGCACGGGCGCTTTCCGAGGAAGAAAAAGAAAAGGTCTCAAAGATATTTGATATCATCTGTATCCCGCCGCTTATGGAGCGCAAAGAGGACCTGCCCGTGCTTGTTCAGGCCTACGCGGATGGTTTTGCCCAAAAATACGGCAAGACGGTGAAGGGCTTTTCCAAAGAAGCGCTTTCCTTTTTGCTGGACCACGACTGGCCCGGCAATTATGCCGAGATGGAGGCCCTTATCGAGAACGCGGTGCTTTTGTGCCGCGGCGAGTTCATTGAATACGGCGACCTTATGGCGGACCTGCAGATGCTTACCGGGATCTGCGCAAAGAGAGCGCTTTTATCCGGCAGGTGGGAGCTCTCAAAGGCCAGAGAGCTTTTTGACAGAAGTTTAATAGAAACGCTTATACTGGGCTGCGAAAATGACCTTGACAGGACAGCCGCGCTTTTAGACCTGCCCAAGACCGTGCTTTTGGAAAAAATGAGTGAACTCAACCTCAAGACAGAAATCTAATCCCGGGGCTGCGCGACCCTGAACGGATACCAATTAATCGTAAGATCACTAAAAAGTCCGCCGATTATTAGGCACAGTTCTGAATTGGGGGATATGGTCTCGAATACTGCCAATAATAGGCCGTGATAATATACCGCCTTTGCTCATATCATATGAGCCGGTAGGGTTTTTCGCATCGTAACCAATTTTCCTTTCCCCAAAAAAGAACCACAACGAATTATTTGCCATGCTATCTAGATTTTTCCATGAAACAGAGGATATGCCTCCTTCTTCATCAAATGTGAATCCCGCTAAATTGGTAGACACATCCGGCGCCAGTATGTGTTTTGCCTGAGGGAATATATCCCTGAATGCATTTGGCAGATTGACCTGCCCCCCCCTGCCTTGTGCGCCGTAGCAGGTTACAAATACTACTCTTCCGTTATCCGAGAGACAGTTTGAAATTCCTTCGTTAAGCAGCTGGTCTTTATCTCCAAGGTCTAGATAGAAGTGTTCGAGTTCATCAGGTGTTCGTCCTATTTCTGTCGTATCGGGTCTGTCCAGCTCCAAGTGAGAGCCTCCGGCGCCATGACCTCCTATGATTATTTGGTATGCCGGGGTTTTGCCTTTTTGAGTGCAATTCTTTAGGGCGTCAATCAGTTCTATATCGGTAGAGCACTCGTAGTATACTACGGCATATTCCTCCCCTGTCTTTGCCCTTTGATCGCACAACTGGGAAAGAGCATCATTCTGCGATGTAAAAGCAAAATTGCTGTCATCAACCGGATAAAGAACAACGGTCTTTAATCCGCTTTCGGCAATGTTCTTTCTGTTCCTGATGATCTTTTCAAGATCGCTATAATAAAACCGTTCTGGCCAGCGGATATTCAATTCTTTAAGGTCTTTTAGCAGGTCTCTAACCTTTTGTGGGAGGTCTTGATCATTGATCAAGTGCTGAAATATTTCGCCGTCTTTCAGCCTTAATAAGCCGCCGATCACTTTCAGGCACGCGGATTGATATGCTTTGTCGTCATTGTCGAACATCTTTGAAAGCATTCCTTTAATGCAGCTCAAAGCCTTTTCACTTCCTGATCCGGCAAGCTTTACAAGGATGTCAACAAGAAAAATCTGTAACTTCCCGGGAGATTCAGAGAGAATCTCTTTTTCTAACCACGCGACCCGATTTTCAAGTTTTTTCAGCAATTCGCCGGTGTCATGTTGTATCGCATCGGCAAATATTTGTGCTATAGCTAATTTATGCAAATGGGTTAATTTCTCATCCGTTGGCATATCACTTTTCAGGCTGTCAAAAAGAACATCCTCAAATACTGCTATTTCTTTTGCGCCTCTGGCTGGATCTTCTTTTGTCAGATAAAAAAGAGACTCGATCAAAGAATAGAGAATCCTATGGTTCGGAGTATTCTTTAATCCTGTCCAGACAAATTCGATCGCGGCGGCATCTCCAGTTCTGATCGCGGCTATAATGATGCTTTTTTCAGCCATTTGTTGGATTTCCGGTCCGACATTCGGATGTCCGGATTCTCCGATAAGAATGATGGTAGCCCTATTATTGCCTTTTCTCGCGGCATGAGCCAATATGTTTGCTGCTAAGAATTTTACCGCTTCGGGCAAACTCTTTTCTTTTAGGGATTCTTCCGCAAAATCCAGGGCTTTATCGTTCCCTCTTTCTGCTGCTATCAAAAGGAATCTTGCTGCAATTAATTGGTCCGGCCCTGGCACTCCTTTTATTTCTTTAATAGAAGAAATAAAAGTGCCGATGTTCTCCTCTATAATGGCATATGCCGGCTCAATTCCCATGGATACCACTATTCCAAGAAACTCCGTCAATAATACTCTTGCATGCACACCTGCAATTTCTCCCTGCACCAACTTTTGAAGAAGTCCCCTCATTTCTTCAAATATGGTTTCACTCTCGGTTTTTCCGTTTTCCATGGCTTTATACAGCAAGTCAATGGCAAGATGAAAATACATCTCGTTAGAAGGATCGTCCGCTTCTTTTTTTACTATTGCGATCAGTGATCCGCGCAGTCCGTACAGGTCCTTTATTGCTTCGGCTGATTGCGCACGTAAAAAAATGGACAGCGCTGCTGCTTTTAGCCCTTCGTTTTCGGAATTCTCGACCATGTCTTTTAATGCTCTTCCGTAAAGCGACAGCATCTCATCCATCTCTTCTTGCGTGAGAGTGAGTTCAAGCACCTCAATTACCGCCCGAGCCCAAACCTCATTGTTTTTATGATCTAATATCGCGTTCCTGATATTGTCTTTTCCGATCAAGTCTTCGATCTCGGCGCGGCTTTTGGGAGCGGAAGATGCAGACATAAGAAGTCGAAGCGCGTAGGCCCTGCAAGTGTTGGATATGCCGGCGCTCTTTATGGCGTTTACCAATTCAGAAGATATGCTTTCTAAGTCCCGGGAGAGCGCTTCCAATGAAGCCCTTGCTGCGCGAGTGTCTGTATTGGCTTGCTGACAAGTCAGGCTAATTGCACGGATAGTATTTATCATGGACCTCATCGCTTCGTTTTTTTGATCCTCGGTTGCTCCGGGGTCCAATATAATGTCTTTTGCGGTCCTGTTTTTCGTATTATCTTGAGGTCTTTCGGTGCTTTCTGACTGTCTGTTCTGAGGGGGTACGGCTGTTTTCCCTGGTCTTGGATGTATTCCATAAACTCCTAAAAACATGTTCCTTCTCCTTTTCTAGTACAAGCCCATTTATATTACTATCGCTGCCAGGACAGGTTTTCTTGTGTATGTTTTTGGTGCGGCCTGGAAATCTTTGACATCCGGGGCAAGTTGTTTTCACGGGAACAGAGTTTTAGGGCCTATCGGGGGGTTGGCAATGAATTCATCTCTCTTGACAGAGATAGCAAATAGAATGACATCGGCGCGCACTTGTCAAAGTTCCGGTTGCGAGGCTGGGCCATTACTTAGGCAAGTTGTCTGATACCCTGTATCAGTTTTTCCACGTAAATCCGGTCTTTTCCTTCCGCTATGAACCTGACCACAGGCTCGGTGTTGGAAGGCCTTATGTGCACCCAGCCCTTTTTGAACTCTATCTTTGAGCCGTCGGTTTCATCGACTTTTTCCCCGGGGTACTGTTTTTTTACAAGACTGATAAAGTCCGCTATCTTATCCTCTTTCATCTCTATCTTGTCCTTGATCATCACATACGAAGGGATCTCTTTTGCAAGTTCGCTAAGGGTTTTTCCGGTCGTGGCCATGTATTCAAGCACCAGGGCAATGCCCGACAGGCTGTCCCTGCCAAAACCAACTTTGGGAAAGATCACTCCTCCGTTGCCTTCTCCTCCTATCAGGCAGCCATTTTCTTTCATCTTTTCCGACACATTTACCTCTCCAACCTTGGTCCTTATCACTTCGGCTCCGTATTTTTTTGCAATATCATCCAGCATCCTTGAGGTGGACAGATTGGCCGCAACACAGAGGCCTTTTTTCCCCTTGTTCTTTTCAAGAAGATGGGCGGCGCAGAGGGCAAGCGAATACTCTTCGCCTATTGCAGACCCTGTGTCCGATACTATGGAAAGCCTGTCGGCATCAGGGTCCTGGGCAAATCCGATGTCGGCCTTTGTCAAAAGGACCAGCTTTTCCAGAGCCCCCAGGTTTTGCGGCACCGGCTCCGGTCCCCTCTGGAACTCCTTTCCCGTGTCATCATTTATTGCTATGACCTGGCAGCCCAAAACCGACAGCAGTTCTTTTGTTATCTTTGATCCCGCTCCGTTGCCGGGGTCAAGCGCCACGGTGATTTTTTTTGACCTTATAAGGGAGGCGTCAACGTTTTTGATGATCTTTTCCAGGTGGAGACAGCGCGCGCTTTCCTTTTCTTCAAAAAAAGAGGAGATCAAACCGGCAGGGGCAGTTTTACCTGCATTGGTTTTTTTGTTCTTTTCGTATTCTTTGATAAGCGAGGTCGCTTCTTTTTCGTTCAAAAAGACGCCGTCTTTGGTGACGAACTTGAGCCCGTTCCACTGGCTGGGGTTATGGCTGGCGGTAATAACAATGCCGCCGTCAAGCCCGAGTTCTTTTGTTATGACCTGTACGGTAGGCGTGGGGGCTATCCCAAGCCAGACCACGCTCACTTCTTTGGCGCAGAGCTCATCCAGCACTATGTCCGAAACGAACTTTCTTGACAGCCTGGTATCGGTCCCAAGAGCTATCTTTCTACAGCCGGAATATCTGATATAGGCCCGGATAAAAGACCGGATAAACTCTTCCGTAAGCGACTTTCCGACGATGCCCCTTACTCCGGAAATGGTTATCTTAAGCGACATGGAAAGATTATAGCACGGGAGCCTGATCCAACCGATTGCAGTTATCCTTGCTTTGTTATATCATGATCCCGAAATGTCAAATGTCATCTATGGGATAATTGCCCCTCATCCGCCTATCATAGTGCCCGAGATAGGGGGGGCTAGGATCGCACAAGCAAGCAGCACCAGGTCTGCCATGGAAGAAGTTTCAAAAAAGGCAAAGAGCCTCAAGCCTGATGTGCTGGTGATTATCACTCCGCACGGAGATATCTCGGCAACTACCGTCCATGTTTATTCAGGTCCTGTTCTTGAAGGCGACTTCTCAGCCTTTGGGGATAAGAAAGTAAAGCTCAAATGCAAAGGAGAGCCTGTTCTTGGGCATAAGACGGTTGGCGAGGCAAAAGCATCGGGACTTTACGCGGCAGAGGTCCCGGAATCTTTTCTGGACCACGGGGTTTTGGTCCCGTATTACTTTCTAAAACAAGCCGGGCTTAACTGTACGGTCCTGCCGATAGCCGTCAGCCTTGCCTCTCTTAAGGAGTTGTTCGAAGTCGGCAGGGCGCTTTCTAAAGCGGCGTTAAGTTCGGGAAAGAAGATAGTTGTAGTTGCATCTTCTGATATGTCGCACAAACTGACACAGGACGCCCCGGGCGGCTACAGCGCAAGGGGAAAAGAATTTGACGATAAATTGGTTGAACTTGTAAAAAAGGATGACAGGGACGACATCCTTAGCTTTGACCCTGTTCTTGCCGAAGCCGCCGGACAGGACGCGCTCTGGTCTATAGCCATCCTGCTGGGGGCCTTGGATGGTTCCGCCCTAAAGAGCAGGGTGCTTTCTTACGAAGGACCTTTTGGGGTTGGCTACATGGTGGCGGAATATAGATAGAAATAGAAAGGGGCAGGCGGCCGCCTGCCCATACAAGGATATGCACGCAATAGTTGAATTAGCAAAAAGAACGATAGAGGCCTATGTTAAAGGCGGCAGGATCATTGATCCGCCCGAGGACCTTTCGGAAGAAATGGAGCAGAGGGCAGGGGTCTTTGTTTCCATACATAAGAAGGACGGCTCTCTGCGCGGCTGCATCGGTACCTTTTCCCCTACCCAGAAAAATGTGGCGGAAGAGATCATCATGAACGCGATCTCGGCTGCCGCAAAAGACCCCAGGTTCCCTCCAATTACCCCGGACGAACTGGGCGGGCTTGACATCTCTGTGGACATTCTCAGCGCTCCGGTTTTAATAAAAGACAAAAAAGACCTTGACGCGAAAAAATTTGGTGTTATTGTTAAGTCAGGATACCGCAGGGGGCTTCTTTTGCCCGACCTGCCGGGAGTTGACAGCCCCGAGCAGCAGATAGAGATTTGCCGCATGAAGGGCGGGATCGGGGAAAAAGACCAGGTTGAATTGTATCGATTTGAGGTTAAGCGGTATCATTGATTTTTTGATAGGGGCAGGCGGCTGCCTGCCCGTACAGAAGAGATGGAGAAAATAAGTGATAGAAGGGAAAATCTGATGATAAGGGCAGGGATAATGGGAGCCGCGGGATACGCGGGAATAGGTCTGGTCCAACTTTTGCACGGGCATCCGCAGGCAGAACTGGCCTGGGTTGCAAGCGAGCAGGCCCATGCTGGTAAAAAGTTGTCCGAGTTGCGCCCGTTCCTTAACGGGCTCTGTGATCTGATCTGCGAACCCCCGGAGATCTCCGGGCTGATTGATAAAGTTGATGTCATCTTTATGGCTCTTCCCAACGGCCTTGCGATGAAGTATGCTCCGGCAGCGCTGGAAAAAGGAAAAAAAGTTATCGATATCAGCGCGGACTTTCGCATCAAGGACCTTGAGGAATATAAAAAATGGTACAAAATAGACCATGCCAGCCCGGAACTTGTTAAAGAAGCGGTCTATGCGCTGCCCGAGCTCTACCTCGAGCAGATAAAAAAAGCCCGCCTTATCGCAAACCCGGGCTGCTATCCAACCGCCTCCATACTTGGTTCCTATCCTTTGCTAAAGTTCGGACTTGTTGACAAAGATTCTCTTGTTTTTGACGCAAAATCGGGTGTCTCGGGGGCCGGGGCGGCGCTTACCGAGATAACGCATTTTCCGGAGTGCAACGAGAACTTTAGGGCTTATGCAGTGGCAGGCCACAGGCACAATCCCGAAATAGACCAGGAACTGTCAAAAGCCTGCGGAAAAACGGTGCTAACTTCTTTTGTGCCGCATCTGGTGCCGATGAACCGTGGCATTCTGGTGACAATTTACGGAAAACTCCTTGCCAAGAAGAGCGTTGACGAGATACACGCGCTCTACCGCGACTTTTATAAGGGAGCACCCTTTGTCCGGGTGCTGGACAAGGGCAAACTCCCGGCGACCAAATATGTTTCCTCGTCAAACTTCTGCGATATAAATATTGTTGTTGATGAAAGGGCGGGCAGAGTTATTGTGCTGTCGGCCATAGATAATCTGGTAAAAGGCGCGGCGGGGCAGGCGCTCCAGAACATGAACATCATGTTCGGCCTTGACCAGAAGGCCGGGCTGGACCGTCCCCCCATCTATCCATGAAACAACAGGTCATCAGCGGCGGTATCTGCGCCCCGGAGGGATTTCTTGCAGCGGGTTTTGCGGCAGGCCTAAAAAAGTCCGGCAAAAAAGACCTCGCTTTGATCTATGCCAAACAGCCTTGCTCCGCGGCCGGGGTTTTTACCACTAACAGGTTCAAGGCAGCGCCCGTACTTGTCTCAATAGAAAACCTAAAAAAGGGCCGCGCCCGTGCTGTCGTCATTAATTCCGGCAATGCCAATGCCTGTACGGGAAAACAGGGCATCATCGACGCAAAGCAGATGGCCTCTACCGCTGCCGAGGCTCTTGGAATTTCCAAGGACAGCGTGCTTGTTGCCTCAACAGGGATAATAGGGCGGCTTCTTCCCATGAAAAAGGTCCTTGGCGGCATCTGGGCGGTGTCGCGCATGATAAAGAAGGCCGGCTGCAGCGATGCGGCGGAGGCAATTCTTACCACCGATACCAGAAAAAAAGAGATAGCCCTTGAGGTTGACATCGATAAAAAGAACAGTTTTAAAATAGCCGGCATAGCAAAAGGCTCCGGGATGATCTGTCCTAATGTGGCTTGCGCTGAGCGGAGTCGAAGCGCCACAATGATCACTGTTATTACCACCGATGCCGATATCGATCCGGCACTGCTTAAAACCGCTCTCAAACAGGCGGCCTCTTCTTCCTTTAATATGATAACCGTCGATAACGACATGAGCACCAACGATACGGTCTTCTGTCTTGCGAGCAGGCTCTCGGCAAAAATAAAAAAAGGAAAAACCTTCGAGGCCTTTTGCGCCGCGCTCAAAGAGGTCTGTCTTTATCTTGCAAAAGAAATGGTAAGGGACGGAGAAGGTGCTACCAAACTGTTCGAGGTCCTGGTAAAGGGCGCGGCAACAGAAAGGGACGCGGGAAAAATAGCAAAAGCCGCGGCCGGCTCCAGCCTTTTAAAGTGCGCCGTCTACGGCAGCGACCCCAACTGGGGCCGTGTAATTGCCGCAGCCGGTTATGCGGGAGTGGAATTTGACCCCGAAAGGGTCGATGTTCACCTTGAGAGCATTGCTCTGGTAAAAAAGGGCAGACCTTTGCCTTTTGACGCCGCAAAGGCAAAAAAACTGATGGACCAGAAAGAAATGAAGTTTACCATAAACTTGAACTCGGGGAGCGCTTCTTCCAGCGCGTTTGGCTGCGACCTTACGGAAGGCTATATTGACATAAACGCGAGGTACCATACCTGATGTTCGAAAAGCTTATCAAAAGGGCCGAGGTCGTTATAGAGGCTCTTCCCTATCTTAAAAAATTCTACGGAAAGATAATTGTTATAAAGTACGGCGGCAACGCGATGGTGGACCCAAAGCTCCGCGCCAAGGTCCTTAAGGATGTCGTTCTTCTGCGCTATCTGGGAATGCACCCTATACTGCTTCACGGAGGAGGGCCGTCTATAACCAGGGAGCTTAAGCGCAGGAACATAGAATCAAAGTTCATCGAAGGCCTGCGGGTAACGGACCCTGCCACAATGGAAGTGGTGGAAAAGGTGCTTTCCAGGGTAAATTCCGGAATAGTTTCTGTGATAAACAGGGAAGGCGGTTCCGGCAAGGGCAAGGGGATATCAGGGAAAAAAGGCCGGGTGATCCGCGCCAGAAAGCACACAATAGTCAGAAAAGGGCAGAAGATAGACCTCGGTTTTGTGGGCGATGTCCGCTCCATAGATGTGAAAAGCCTAAGGGACACTATCTCAAAAGGAAGGATCCCCGTTATCTCTTCTATCGGCTTTGACGGAAATGGCAGCGTCTACAATATAAATGCAGATTCTGCCGCGGCAGAAATAGCGGGAGCCCTGCAGGCAACAAAACTCATCCTTCTCACCAATGTGAGAGGGGTTTACGACAAAAAGGACCGGCTTATATCGGTCATCAACGCTTCCAAGGTCAGGCGCTACATAAGGAACGGCACCATCTCTGGCGGCATGATACCCAAGGTCCGCTGCGGCTTGTCCGCCCTCAAGGATGGGGTGGAAAAGGTCCACATCCTTGACGGAAGGATACCCCACGCGCTTCTTTTGGAACTGTTCACTGATATCGGTATCGGGACGATGGTCGAGAGGTAAAATGAAGGAGACCCGACACTAAAGTGTCGGCTCCATTGGGAAAGAAAACCGGAGCCGAACATTTATGTTCGGGTAATTGCAGAAGACCCGACGCTAAAGCGTCGGCTCCAATAACACGCAAACAGTCAAAATCTCTTATCAATACCCCGAACATTTTGGCCCTTTATATATTTTCTTATATTGTCTAAGTTATTTGTGGGGATAATCCAGCACTTATAGGATTTCTGCCAAAGCCGTTTAAATTGCCATCGAGGCAGTGCATTATATTTTTTAAAGAAATTCCTCGAGCTTATTCCTTTTAGGAATTGCATTGCAATTTTAGGTCTGGTTTGAGATCGCTGTTCGATTAACATATGAACATGATCTGCCAGAATCGCGAGCTCAATTATTATGAGCCCCTTATCTTTTGCGATTTCCACGAACCATGTTGAAATATCCGACACTGCATCAGGGTCTGTTAGGATAAACTGCCTTTTATATGTTGAAAACACATAATGAACTATCATATTCATTTGATTTAACGATCCTATAGCAATTTCCCCGCCAGGGGGGCAGGCAACCCGACCTTAAAAGGTCGGCTCCATTGGGAAGCAAACCCGGAGCCGAACCTTTAGGTTCGGGATCATTGCAGGCAACCCGACCTTAAAAGGTCGGCTCCATTGGGAAGCAAACCCGGAGCCGAACCTTTAGGTTCGGGTATATGTGACCGGAGCCGAGGTTCGGGTTTCCTGAAGAGGTAATTTCCCCTACAAGAAATCCCCGGCTGTCTACGATGTATTCATGTATGGAAATCTCACGCATAGGAGCCTATGGCGCCTCCGGAGTTGCCGCGTCCCTTCCCTTTAAAGTGGGGATGCCGGGCAATCCAGTGCCCGCGCATATCCCCGAAGGCATAGAGATACGCAGAAGGGTGTTCAGGGATTTTGGCATAGAGATACTCGACAGCGATGTTAAGTTCTCAAAAGCGGAACTCCTGGTGGTAGAAGAGGTCCTGCGCGATATCCACAAAAAGAAGAAAAGGCACCTGATCGGCGTAAAAGAGATTGTCAAGAACAAAGAGCTTCAGATAAGGATGCTCAAAGGCGCGCAGGTGCACGCCGGAGGGGCCTACAGCGCCGAGCAAAAACGCGTCTATCTTTTTGACGACCTTCCTGCAGAGCAGATACCCGAGGTCCTGGTCCACGAAGTGGGGCACGCGGTCAATTATTTTAACCTCTCTTTCAAGGCGTTCATGAAGTTCGTAAAAGAAAGCGGCTGGAACATGACCGAGATGCGCAGGGTCTTTTTTGGCGCCAACAAATACTACCAGTTCGGCATCAGAAAGCTTGAGGTTCCCGAAAGCGACTGGGAAAAGGTTTGGGACAGGTTTTCTTTGAATTCTCTGGCAAAGGAGCAGGATGCCTTTGGCGAGCTATATCTTACGCTCGAAGGCAAAACCGGGCTCCCCTGGGACAAGAATCCTCTTGAAAAATTTGCCTGGGCGTACGAGTGGTATTACGGCAAGAACGAGGCCTTTAAGAAAATAGCCAGAAGGGCTTATGAGCGCGGCGATGCAACTCTGGAAAAAGCCTATGAGTTCATGGAGAACGAGGTCTTTGCCGACGAGGAAGAAGAAACCCGCGGCAATAATTGACGATTAATAAATAAGAGGGGGGTAGCACACCATGAGTGTCGGCGAAACAACTTTGACAGGGGTTTCTGTATTAGAAGGCAACGCCACAGAAAGTCCGCGGTCCCCAATTGTTCCCGAAGATCAAAGGACAGCAACTAATACCCCTGATCCCCAAGAGAGACCTCTTGTCGGCAATGAGGTGCATAATGAGCCGGAATTTGTTTCAGCCGTTAATGACAGGATCTTTGTCAACGGTAAAGCGGTAATGAGCTGTTCGGATGCAAAAAGAAGAGGGATTATAATTGAGCGGCTCAAACAAGCAGAGGGAGCTACCGGCTTAAGGGTCTTTGTTGCCAGGGAAAAAGGCGAGCTAGTACTAAGTCTTGAATATACAAAAGACAGCCGTACGGTAAGAACAGGTATAAGAAGAGAGCCGGGCAACAATGATGACCTTTTTGTCTGGGCTATCAACCTTTCGAATGCTTGTTCAGGGACACTTCTTATTAACACAAGGGACCTGGCCCTGACAGAAACTGCTGCGGGAGTTTTTGATCTGACCGTAAAAAGCAATGGAAAGGAACTGCCTTTGGGCTTTTCCTGCAGCAGAAAGGATGCCGAAATACTGCTAAAAAGATTATTAAAGGCATGGGTGTTTAGGCCTTCCGAAGGGGTTTTGATCCAGGCCAGAATGCTGGATGATTATACCGGCTTTAATGTTATTGCCGGGGGCTCAAATCTTTTGGAGTACTCCGAATTTGATGATTTGACGATGCCAAAACAGCTTCTGGAAGGATTAAGAGTACTCTATAGCGGGGGAAGCCGCATCGACGATTCAGCCATAAGGATGGCCGAAAAACTGGCTCAGTATCAGGTGTCCGTGAATGCGCTTGATAACCTGGTCCTTGTGAACGGCCAGCCGGTGATAAGGTGCAAGAGCAAGGCTGAAACCGCCGCGGTCGCGCACAACCTTAGGAGAGCGATCTCTGTTCTTGGCAGGAGTGCTGACGGCAGCATTACTCCGCCTGCGATTTCTATAACAATGAACGACGACCTGAGATCTCTTTCTCTGGGCCTGGGCGGAACCTCGGTGAGGAATATGGGGTTTGTACTTGACGAAGGAAGTCTTCCCTCTTCCTTAAGCTCTGCAGAAGGCCTCGCCGCACGGATGAACTCCTGGGCAAAGAACCTTCAGGCCGTGTTCGGCTCGGCCCGGATAGACTATGATCTGCAGGAAATAAAAAACAGGCTCGAGAAATATTTTTCCAACAAGGATTCGTTCGTACTCCCTTTCGAAGCTTCCACCTCATACCGGCTTACCTCGACTTATGGAATGAGAACACACCCTGTACACGGCGATCGCAGGATGCACTGGGGTATTGATTTGGCAGCAGGTGCGGGATCCAGAGTGCTTTCTCCAATAACCGGAGTAGTGGTCAAGGTCGAAAGGAGCAACTCCGAAGTGGGGGGAGTTGTAACGATACAAAGAAGCGACGGGTTTAAAGTGCGCATCTGCCATCTTAGCGATATCCCTCAGGGCCTCGAGGGAAGTTCAGTTTCTGCAGGACAGCCTGTGGCAAGAGTGGCAGGAAGCAAGGCCAACGGCGGTGGCAGGCTCTGGACCGGGCCTCACATACACTTTGAAGCATATCTGCCTGATAAAGGCATAACAGATCCCTTGCCTTTTATTCAGACAGCGGGCAGGGCCACCGTTTCGATTTGAGCAAAATCTTTGGTGGCACAAACTCAAAACCCTTCCCTTGTCAGCACCCGGTCAAGCAGCGTCCTGCATTCCTTATCGGCATCGTCGGCAGGCGGCATCCGGTAATCAATGTAGACAAGACCGCCCTCCGGTGTGGCAATAAAGTTCCCCGGTCTGGGGTCAATATTGGGGTTGTAGAGCATATTCCTGATAAAAGGCGCCACGGCACAAAAGGCGCTTCTAAACTCGGGATAGACAGAAACTTCCAGACGCCCCAAAATACCGCTGCTTTCATAGAGCATCCTCTCAACTTTTATTCCCTGGACAAAAGGCTGTATCAATACCTCTTTAGAAAAAGGGCAGAACCCTGCTATGTTAAGCCCGACTGATGCTATAGACTGCTCCACCAGATGTTGACGGGGCACGGTCGCTTTTATCAGTTCATAGCAGATATCGTCAAAGAGGAACTCGGAGCGAAGCTTGGCAAGCTTTATCACGACATCATCTGCCCTTAGGCACACAAAATGAGCCCCTATGCCCATGGGGACCAGTCCCGGTCTTGGCAGGACCCTTGCTGCTTCGGACAGCCCCATTTTTCTGACGCTGCTCCAGACAAGGTTGGCCGGAAGCGTCCTGTAAAATGCACCGCTCATCATGACTGTTTATCGTTCAAAATCCCTCAACTGTTCAGCTTTTGACGAGTGGCGGGGGAATTGCTGTAACCAAGGGTCAAGGGGCAAGGGTCAAGCTTGCGGCGAGCGGAGTCGAGCCGGGGCAAGGGTCAAGGGAGAGAGGGGGGTGATTTAGATTAATCAGGGATTTAGAAAATTGATCGTGTGGCAAAAAGCGTATGATTTTGTTCTGGAAATATACAAAATATCGCGCAGTTTCCCAAAAAATGAACAATATGGCCTTATTTCCCAGATTTGCAGAGCTTCGATTTCTGTATCCGCTAATATTGCCGAAAGATATGAAAGGCAGTACAGAAAAGAATATATCCAATTTTTGATGATATCAAAAGGATCTCTTGGTGAGATAGAAACATATTTATTGTTAGCCAAAGATCTAGGATACATCAGTGGTACCGAATATGATCAACTCGATTCGAAGAGGCAGGAAATAGCAAAGCTTTTGAGAGGACTGATCAACTCTTTGAGATAGGGTCAAGGGTCAAGTGGCAAGCTTGCGGCGAGCGGAGTCGAGCCGGGGCAAGTCAAACGGTCTGCACAATCCTGCCCGACTATACCCTTGACCCTATACCCTTGGCTCTACTTACATGCAAGTTTCCCCATCCTGGCCCCGAATATACTATAGAACGCCGGTTTCACGCTTTGAGCGTCAAAGATCGAAGGTTTGCCTGTTGACTTCGGTCTTTTCATGATAGAAAGGGCGGGGTTGTTACAACAGGCACCCCGCCCTTTGTATTTGAAAAAGCCCAAAATGGGTATAAAATAGGAGGTTAACCAAGGTGAAATACGGGCCGTCAAAAGGCGATAGATATATAGAAGGGGTTGGGGCAGTGCCAAGCGT
>JBAZKV010000008.1 GCA_041650635.1 Candidatus Margulisiibacteriota bacterium
AGGCCCCAGCCCCCGCCACGAACGGCCCTATTCTTGAACCGGAATTGAATTCATCCGCCTGGTGCCCGTGTTCAAAATAAAGGCCCCTGTACTGGTCATAGTGCCGTTCAACGATAACAAGATTCGGAAAGATCGATCTCAGCGTGTCCGGTACCGGACAAAGCGCTTCCGAGAGCTTCCTGGACAATGCAGATACCGTTTTGTGGTTCATTGGGACCAATAGAAGCCTTCTGTCAAGATAAAAAGCCAAAGAGCCCGGTTTTTTGACAATTTCTTCTTCTCCCAGTCCAGTTGTTATAGAAAAGGACATTATCTTTCTGGGAGAATCCCCTTCAGGCGAATAGTAAGCGTTCCTGGCCAGTTGAAGAAGCCTTTTTCTGCACACATATGAGCCCGGCTGCCTCAAAAAATAGTCCAGCATTCTGTACTCGCCGCGGCTGTTCTCGTCAACGACAAGCTCATCCTCCTCCGGAACTCTTCCCGGCCTATAGGTGATCAGGCCTTCAATTCTGTAGTGATTTGCCCTTTTAACAAGATCCTCAGCCTTTTCCAAGTAAGCTCTTTCTATGACCTGTTCATCATGGTTGCCGGCAACATATATTATCCTTCTAACCTGTTTTAACTTATAAAAAAGACGGGAATAGTTGTGCCTTATATCGCTGAAATCAGCCTGCCAGAGGTCCAGCAGGTCTCCGTTGATTATGAGAGTCCCTCTGCACTCTATCAACCGGTCAAGTATTTTGATAAGTTCCTCTTCTTTTGCTTTTCCAAAACTATCCTCCCCTCCCCCGGAAGCAAGATGGATATCCGAAACAGCCACCCTCAGTAAAAAGCCTTCAACAAAGCGCTCTATCTGTCCCAGGGCCTCCGGATCATCCTTCTGTGTCCTAACTTTGACACCGGCATCCTCATAAGAGATCAGGATGTTGCCGGCTCTTTTGACAATGTCCGGTTTTCTGCCTTTAAGTTCTCTGGCCAGGTCTTCGGCCTCCGCACAATGCACCAGCCCTCTGACCGCAACAAAAGATCCATCCCCGCTTTTTTCGGCCACAAGAGGCCCGCTGTCATTAAGGTCAAGGTTCTTTGAAAAAAACTCAATTCCGGAAAGAATGCCGAGGTTTTCACACCTTTCCGCTTCAACCGCAAGCCCGGCTTCATATCTGTAGATCAGAGCTCCGTGAAGGACCTGCCTGATCATCTCCTGAGCCCTTGTGTCCCTTGCCATAAATCCTCCGAACCTCTGGACATATACCTGAGGATCACCTGGATCCGCAAGGTCTATCACCAAACTGTTCCTTCTCATTTTGGTCCAGTCTCCCTGGGTCATTATCGCTTTTACGGATTCGGGAAAATCAAAATATACAGGCTCGGTACCCGGCACAGGGCCTAGGATGCCCAAAAAGGACGGGGACCTTAAAGACATCTGCGTCGCAAAGGCCTGTCTTCTGCTTTCGACCGCCGGGCGCATGACCGCACCAAAAACACGGTGATCCGTCAGATATGAAAGCGCCTGGGCGTTGCTGTACGATGTGTAGGCAAGGGAAAATCGCCTTCCCCCGATATTGACCTGTTGGGTAGCCGCAGCGCCTTTGAACGGCATTTGAGTGCGGTAAGGCGCCAGAAAATTGAGCCGCATAAAAGCCCTCCTTTTGTTCCCGTAAAGAGGGGTACTCTTTTATATCGGCGTGTTATCTGAGGAATTGCACTTTTTTGGTTTTTGAAGCGGGGTTAGGCCCAAGTGTAAATACTGACTTTATCTATCATCCTTGCTGCCAGTTCCGCGGTAGAGATCTTGCCGGAGGCGTTATAATTGAGTTTAACAAGGTCTCCCGTCCTTATTTCTGAACCAGTCGCTTCTTTTATATTTTTAGCAGACATTGATAACACAGAATTTAGCGATCGGTTTATTATGTTTGCCAGACCTGCTACTCCCATGATGTTCATCCCCTTCTATTTGTATATCGTCAATTCAACAACAGGATTTCACCCATAGCGCCATTATTCCCGGAATGTTTTCAAGAAATCACGAGCCGATATTATCGATATATGTATAGGAGGGGGTTATCATCTTATGTCGACAGAGAAAATTAGTCCAGTATCGTCGGGCACTATAACATCCCGCTCTTGGAGAACAAGAGATCTTCTTGGAGCATCGATAGCAGATGTGTTTAGGGATGTTAAGTTTTCGCCGTTCCATGCCGTACCTGCAGTCATGTCAAATTTTTTCGTCGATCCTCTAAGAGTGCGGGGTTTAGATGACCACTGTTTTAACTTGCTATACGAGCGCTGGAACAATATTCAGGACTATTCACCGGTTAGACAAGCCTATATTGCCAATTCGTATCTTGGTTTTTTGGGCGAACCTATGGATTATTACCGTGTCCCCAACTGGCACGGGGTAGAGATGGTGCGCAGTTTTCGGGACGGGTTTGGCCGCCCCGTTTATCAGGCTTTGCTTGACACCGGCGAGATGAGAGGGGTCGATCCAGAACATATGTCATGGAGTCTTTCTGGCGACATATACCTCAAAGAAAAATGGAAGATTGACACAGGCAATAAGCTGCCGCGAATCGGATGGAACGACATCCTGACCAGGATGCTTTTTAAACACCTTATAGAACAATACGAAGAAGCTCCCAATACGAACATGATATTCAGGTCAACCCCTCTCTATTATTTAGATTCTCTTCTCAGCCAAGAACCGTCAAACGGTTACTTCTGGTTCTCATTTTGCAGACAATATTCTGCCACTTTCAACAATAAAAAGAGCTCTCCAGAAGGAGCCGTTAAACAAATAAGACATTTCCTGAAGGATGGAATTGATCTTTCTGCCATCGTCCATCTTGCAGACGGCGGCTTGTCCTGGAAGATAAGCGGTCCGGACCAGATACTACCTCCAGAACAAATCCTACCAGACGGCATTGTTGCAGGCTTAAGGGAAGCCTGGGAAATCACCCATCCGGAAGTGCGCCAGCTGGTAGAATTCGAGTTGGATACACCATCTATGTCAACGCTCATATGGACATTCATGGAAAGGATAAGGAACGGATGGATAGAGGGGCTCTCAGAAATTCCGTCAGAAACGGGAGATTTTGTCGCAAAGTTTGACCGCGGGTGTTATCCGACCTTCAAATTGCCGGGAGTTTGTTGGAATCGTGCCTCTTTCTCGTATTATAACCTGTCCGATCTCTAATGCCATCACCCCTAGCGTATCAGCCCTTCCAGCCAATTCTTTGCAGCAGGCGTTTCCGAAACACAATATTGATGCATCTCCAGTTTTTTGAGCAGTCCCAAAGGAGTAGGATAAGCAAATTCGAACGGAGGGACAACTGAAGCCATGTCGCGCACCTGGTCCGAAATATCGGTTAGCGCCACGATCCCTCTTTCGTAGTCTCCCAGAAATTGGGGGGCTATCCCCAGCATCAGAGAGCGTCTGAACATCCTTGAGCCGTCAAGGTCCTTATCAGGGTCCCATTGAACATAATTGGGGTTTAATTCCGCATCATTGTAGAACCCGTCCTCGGAATAATAGTGAACCCCCATGATTGGGTCAAGCAGATGGGACCTTTCAAGGAGTTTCTCAAAAGTGCTTCTCATAAGGTCAACCGGGATCACTCTATCTCTGCCGGGCGCAGTTGCCCACTCGCTTCTTTTCATGGTCCACAGGAACGACGGTTTTATCCAGACCCGGCTTCTTTTTAAAAAGGTTCCCGAAAGAACATGATTGGCCAGGAAAAAGTCAGCCCCTTCGTCGTTCATGTTCTGATAGACCCTTATCGTCTCGTCCCCGTAGTTTGCCCTTATCATTCTTCTGAAAGGAAAATGCCAGCCAAGGGTATTTACGGAATACGCTCTGCCAAGATCTTCCGGCCAGTCCGCTTGTCCCGACAAAGTCAACCGTACTTCCTTACCGCGCCGGGATATTTTATCAATGCTCAATGGCTCCGTAAATGCCGCGTCCTGCCTGTCCAGGACATTAATATGCCCTCTGTCTGATAAAACCTGCTCTCCTACACACGGCTTCACAGCAAGTTCAATAGAGGCGCCGTTCCGCTTAATATCCCTGACCAACCCAAAGAATTCATCCCCTCTCGGGAACATGTCAAGCACCTGATAATGGGCCCCAAGCCTTTCATAGGCTTCGATGAATTGAGGCCTCAAGCGGTCATGCTTTCTCCCCTCGGGCCTGAATACGGCCTCTGCTCTGGTGTAAGGCATTAAGCTGATCCTGGCTGGCATGCGCATTTGTCCTTTCTTTGACTAAAAGACCATCTGTAGGTATATCGGCTGTCTTGGAGGCGGATTTCAATTTTGCAGGACTATATCGCAGGTTTGCCGAACAGATCATGCCTGCCTGATGAGGATATGACCGCTCTGATAAATTCTCCGAGGCTAACTTTCTTTGCATTTTTCACATGCACTCTTCCGTCTATCTCGGGAGCATCCCTAAAAGACCTCCCGACGAGGTCCTTGCCTTTCCTCCCTTCGATGAGGACCTCCAGAGTTCGGCCCGCAAGTTTTGCGTTGATCTTTCTTGAGATACCGGCCTGCAGCTTCATCAGTTCGCACGCCCTTCTGCGCTTTACTTTTTCCGGGACCTGTCCTTTCATCATAAAAGCCTTGGTCCCCTTTTCCCTGCTGTAGGGAAAAACCCCGAGCCGGTCAAACTTTGCCTGTTTTATGAACTCTTTGAGGTTTTCAAAATCCCTCTCCGTCTCTCCCGGAAAACCGACTATGACCGAAGTCCTTATCGCAATTCCGGGCATCATTTCCCTCAGTAATTTCAATTGTATTTCAATTGTATTTCTACCGTATTTCCTGCGCATCGATCTTAATATCCTATCCTCCGAGTGTTGTATCGGCAGATCTATATACTTAACTATCTTCTTTTCTTCTGCCATTACTTTGATAGTGCTTTGCGACAGATGCCCGGGATGCGCGTACATCAGCCTGATCCAGCGTATCCCTTTGATCTTTGCGGTCAACTTTAAAAGTCGCGCAAGATAAGGATAAGCGGTCGTATCCTGCGCGATATAGATTATTTCCTTGACTCCCCTCTTTGCCAGCCCTTTGACCTCAGCCAGGATGTCCCGGACCTTGCGGTGCCTTAATCTTCCTCTTATCTTTGGGATAAGACAATATGTGCAATTGTTATTGCAGCCCTCGGATATCTTTACATACGCAAACCACGGCTGCGTTGCCTTGATCCTAGGCACTCCGCACTCATAAAGATTTATGCTATCTATAATTCCATCGATTCTCCGTACGGGCGATTCATGAATCGCCCCTCCAATTTTTCTTAAATACTCCGGCAAACATCCAGCGACCAATAACTGCCTGCACCTGCCCTTTTCCTTCCACTTGGCCATCTCTCTAATAACTGCCGCCGCCTCATCTCTGGCAGCTTTCAAAAATGCGCAGGTGTTCACGACTATAGTATCGGCTTCTTTGGGATTTAAGGTGATCTGGTGACCGCTTGAAGTAAACTTCCCCATCAGGACTTCGCTGTCTGTGAGGTTCTTGGGGCAGCCGAGGCTGACAAAAAAGACCTTCATTTTCTGAAGATAATATCGAGATCTTTGTCGCCGCGGCCGGAGAGGCAGACAACAACTACGGACTTTTTGCCGATCTTTCCTTTAAGCTTTGGAAGGTAGGCAAGAGCGTGGGAGGATTCAAGAGCCGGGATGATGCCTTCTTCGCGGGAAAGCAAGCGAAAAGCCTCGAGAGCTTCTTTATCGCTTACGGACACATATCTTACCCTGCCGGTATCCTTTAAATAGGAATGCTCCGGCCCCACCCCGGGATAGTCAAGCCCCGCAGAAACAGAATGAGTGTCGCTTACCTGTCCGTCCTTTGTCTGCAATAGATAACTTTTGGCCCCGTGCAAGATACCGGGTTTGCCGTAGGCAAGCGGGGCTGAATTCTGGCAAGTGCCTTTGCCCCTGCCGCCTGCTTCAACGCCTATCAATTTGACTTTTTTATCATCAATAAAAGGATGGAACATCCCCATTGAGTTGCTGCCGCCGCCTACGCAGGCAATAAGATGCAAGAGGCCTCGTGTACTACATATTTTATTTAACTGAACCTTTGTTTCCATGCCGATCACGCTTTGAAAATCCCTGACCATCATCGGATAAGGATGAGGTCCGATGCAGGAGCCGATGCAGTAAAAAGTTTTTTCCGGATCGCTCATCCAGTCTCTCAGGGCCTCGTTAACGGCCTCCTTGAGAGTTGCCGTGCCGGACCGCACCGGGATCACCTCTGCCCCCAGCAGTTCCATCCTCAGCACATTAGGGGCCTGCCTTTTGATATCCTGCTCCCCCATATAGACCACGCATTTTATCCCAAAAAGCGCAGCCACCGTAGCCGTTGCCACCCCGTGCTGCCCGGCGCCTGTTTCAGCGATCATTCTTTTCTTGCCCATCTTTTTGGCAAGCAGACCCTGGCCGATGCAATTATTTATCTTGTGAGCGCCTGTATGGCACAGGTCTTCTCTTTTTAGATAGACCTTAAATCCGTATTTGCGGCTTAGATTGCTGCAATAATAAAGCGGTGTGGGCCTGCCGGCGTAATGAGACAAATAATCGTTGAGTTCTTTTAGAAAGTTCCTGTCTTTCCTATATCTTGAGTAAGCGGCTTTAAGCTCTTCCAGGCAGGGCATCAGGGTTTCCGGCACAAAGGAACCGCCGTAATTGCTAAAATAACCCCTTTTGTCCGGCAGATCATATCTCATTTTCCCAATTATAGCATGTGCTATAATCTTAGAGATAAATGTCAAATTACACCCCTAAAGAGATAGAGCCTCTCAGGCAAAGAGCCTGGCAGGAAAAAAAGCTTTTTGAAGCCGACAATTCATCGAACAAGCCAAAATACTACGACCTCGTCATGTTCCCCTACCCTTCCGGCAAGATACACATGGGACATGTGCGAAATTATGCCATAGGAGATGTGCTCGCTAGGTACAAGAGGATGAAGGGTTTTAATGTCCTCCATCCGATCGGCTGGGACGCCTTTGGCATGCCGGCAGAAAATGCTGCCATCAAGAACAGCTCTCATCCCAGGGACTGGACCACAAAATGCATAGCGGACATGACCGTCCAGTTGAAAAGACTGGGACTTTCGTACGACTGGTCAAGGGAAGTGACCACCTGCAGAGAGGATTACTACAAGTGGACACAGTGGATCTTTCTGAAATTCTTTGAAAAAGGCCTGGCATACAGGAAAAAGGCAAAAGTGAACTGGTGCCCTAAATGCGAAACTGTCCTGGCCAACGAGCAGGCAAAGGACGGAAAATGCTGGAGATGCGACAGCGCTGTTCGATCAAAGGACATAGAACAATGGTTCTTTAAAATAACGCAGTACGCGCAAAGGCTCCTTGATGACATAGAAAAACTGGAAGGCTGGCCCGAGAGCGTTAGGATAATGCAGAGAAACTGGATAGGACGCTCCGAAGGAACAAGCATAGAGTTCGCTATAAAGGGTTTGGATAAGAAGCTTAAGATATTTACCACCAGGCCGGACACTCTTTTCGGGGTAACCTATATGACCCTTGCCCCAGAAAACCCGCTAACCGTAGAGTTGTCGCAAGGAACAAGACAGGAGAAAGAGGTCCTTTCCTATATAGAGAGCGTAAAAAGAAAGGACCCTTCGCTGCGCCAGGTGTCGGAAGAAAAGACCGGAGTGTTCACGGGGGCTTATGCGATAAACCCGGCCAACAACGAGACAATACCGATCTGGACTTCCGATTATGTCCTAATGGAGTACGGCACCGGCGCTGTCATGGCAGTTCCGGCCCACGACCAGAGAGATTTTGAATTCGCAAAAAAATTTGATCTTCCGATAAAAGAGGTAATCGTTCCTAATGGTCCCTCACCCCGGCCTTTGGCCACCCCTCTCCCAACCCCTCGACTACGCTCGGGGCAAGAGGGAGAGGGGCCGGAGATCAGGGCGGCCTACACTCCCCCCGGCACCATGGTCAATTCCGCACAATTCAACGGCATGGACAGCAATAAGGCCATCGATGCAATAACCCTCTGGCTTGAAGAAAAAGGCATCGGCAAAAAAGAGGTTAATTTTAAGCTGAGGGATTGGCTAATATCCCGCCAGAGGTATTGGGGTGCGCCTATTCCCATCGTATATTGCAATAAATGCGGGGCAGTTCCGGTACCGGATAAAGACCTTCCGGTAAAATTGCCCTATGATGTCAAATTCACGGGGGAAGGCGGTTCTCCCCTGCTGAAGGCTAAAGATTTTATCAGCACTGCCTGCCCCAAATGCGGCGGAAAGGCAAGCAGGGAAACCGACACGCTTGACACCTTTAACTGCTCCTCCTGGTATTTCTTAAGGTACACGAACACAGAAAAGGATTCTGACACGCCTTTTGAGCCAAAGGACCTCAAATACTGGCTTCCCGTAGACCAGTATATAGGCGGCATAGAACATGCGATATTGCATCTTCTTTACTCAAGGTTCTTCTGCAAAGTTCTGAGCGACATGGGATTTATCCCTGTGGACGAGCCCTTTAAGAACCTTTTGACGCAGGGAATGGTGGTAAAAGACGGTGCAAAAATGAGCAAGTCCAAAGGCAATGTTGTTGATCCAGACTATATTATTGAAAAATACGGGGCGGACACAGCCAGGGTCTTTATCCTTTTTGCCTCTCCTCCGGAAAGGGAGCTTGAGTGGAGTGATGCGGGAGTTGAGGGGAGTTATAGATTTTTGAGCAGGATCTGGAGATTGATCAGCGACAATAAGCCCTCACCCCCTTCCCCTCTCCCAACCCCTCGACTACGCTCGGGGCAAGAGGTAGAGGGGCGCAGGACTGATGGGACCACCCGTATTCTTCACAAAACCATAAAAGGTGTTTCAGAAGATATCGAGAGATTCTCCTTTAACACGGCGATCGCAAAGATAATGGAACTGCTTAACGCGCTTCAGGGTTCGCCTCTCGATAAAAAGACCGCCGAGACGCTGCTTCTGCTGCTTTCCCCATTTGCTCCGCATGCAGCAGATGAGCTTTGGGAAAAAATAGGCAATACCGGAAGTACGCTGGAGCAGGACTGGCCGGGCTTTGATCCTGCTCTTGTTAAAGAAACCGAGATCGAGATACCAATACAGGTCAATGGAAAACTAAAGGACAGGATCATGATAGCAGCGGACCTGCCGGAGGAGCAGGTCAGGGAAAAAGCTCTTCAGTCAGAGAAGATAAAACAGTTGCTGCAGGGTAAAGAAATAGTAAAAGTTATATTTGCCAACAGAAAACTGGTAAATATAGTTGTCAGGTGAGTCCTGTCTAATCGTTAACCGTAAAATTCTCCAGCCTTAAATTCCCGCTAAGCGCTGGGTGAATGCACATTTTGGTTGTACCTTCGGGTATCTTGAGGGAAACAGGCCCGTCCCGCCGCACCCTTTCGTCCGCCAGCACCGTATCAGTCCCAGAAGCATCATTTATGAATAATATCATTATTTCGCCTTTGATCTTAGATGCATCAAAGGCCAGTGTGCCCATAACAGCCCTGTCAAGGATAAAATAACCGCCGGCATCGTAATTGCCTTTTGGAGCGCTTATCTCGATCGCACCGTCTTCCAGCCTGAGCCTTGCACCTCCAAAAGCCCCCTGGGACAAGAAAAGGTCCTTAATATCGGCCCCGGACTGCATATCCGGGACAATGGCAGCCGCCGGCTCCGATGCACCGGAATTCGGCTCCATGGGACTGGAAGAAAAGCTTCCGCTGTATTTTTCGAACTGTTCTCTCAGGCATCCGGTACCTCCATCTGTAATGGACCATATCCTTCTGCATCCCGTTTCTGTTTTTGTGGTATTAAAGTAGAACACCCCTGCCAGATCATCCTGAACTGCCAGTTCGAAAAGGCTTTTAAGGAACTGTGCCTCGCCCGCGGCTGAGCCCCCGTTGCCTTTGTCATATCCGGTCTCAAGTATCCAGAGCGGCTTTCCCGGATACAATTGCCTCATCAGTCCAATGGCCGGGCCAAACAGCGCCCTTGCATCCGCGGGGTTTCCTGTCCAGTCGGTACTGTAACCGTCCAGGCCTATTCCGTCAACATATCTGTCCCCGGGATAATACGCCGAAGGATCTGTCCCAACATTTGGGTTCCAAAGCCAGGTCGCATATTTATTGGCCCCCGCTCTTTCAAATGTTTCCCACACATGGATGTAGGCTTCTTTGTATAATTCAGGATGCCCCGCCCAAGGATACCAATCGCCGTTCATTTCGTGGCCAAAGGTCAAAAGCATTGGGGTATTTTGTGCGGCAAGCCCGGCAGCAAATTTTGCCAGCCCGGTATCAAATTTGCCCGCGATAAGGTTCTCAAGACTGAAGGAATTATCCGACTTGCCCTTCCAGCTCCACGGCTCCAGTTTTATAAGCGAAGCGATACCTTTTTGGCGCAAGACACTGACCGTTTCTGAAGGGAAATCAAATCCCTTGCCGAAGGCGTGAAACTGCAGTACCATGTCAAGATTCCCGCCTATCAGGCTGTTGAACCGGGAAACGCCGGCCGGGGAAAGAGCATCATCCAAAAAGGCCCCAAAATAGATACCGTTAGGAGTTATCAGGTTCCTGGCTGGAGTCGCCTCCATCTGGGGCATTCCTCTCTGGATCTCACTGGCAGGAACAGGAACTTGGGGACGGGGCCTTTCACAGGAGGTAAGGCTCCCGGCTAAAAAAGCAGCCGGAAGTATTAAACGTCCGGATCTATACAAAGACGCCAAAACTGAATTGGATGTTCTCATAACAGAGGTTTCATCTCCCTGTTTATTTGTCGGCATTTCCCTCATATGATTTCAGCTTTTTATAGTATAATTCAAACATGAATGTTGCAAAAAAACGCTCCTCAAAAAGGAGGTCTCGCCGCACAGATACCGTAAAAGCGCTTTCCGAAATAAGCCGCACTATCACTTCGGATCTTTTGATAGAGGACATTCTTGCTTCGATAGTGGAAGTAACCGCGAAATTGATGGGCTCCAATATCTGCTCCATTTTTCTTCTGGACAGCGAAAAAAACCTGCTGGTGAACAAAGCGTCCCAAAGCGTAAGCGCACTCTATAACAATAAGCCCCCGCTAAAGGCTGGCGAGGGTATCGCGGGAAAGGTGCTTTTGCTCAACAAGCCCGCCGCCGTTAAGGATGTCAAAAAAGAGCCGGAGTACAAATACAGGGACATCGCCAAAAAAGAGGGGCTATGCTCTCTATTGTGCGTGCCCCTGGCGGTAAAAGGAAAGGCTATCGGCGTTATCAACTCCTATACTTCCAAACCTCATGCTTTTACAGGGACAGAGATCGAGGTCCTTAGCGCGATAGCATCGCTTGCGGCAATGGCCATAGAGAACACAGGCCTGCTGATGAAGGCAAAAAGCGTTGAGGAAGAGCTGCAATCGCGCAAATCTATCGAAAGGGCCAAAGGGATCCTTATGAGGGACGAGGGGCTTTCCGAAGAGGACGCTTATCTGAGGATACAAAGATTCTCTATGGACTCGCGCAAGACCATGAGAGAGATTGCAGACTCCCTTATCCTGAGTTATAATCTTAGAAGGCTCAGGTGAACCGCACAAAGGCGTGCTTAAGATGAACGAAGAAGTCCATCGCATATATCGCATCAGCAAGGAGAAGCTATGACACTCACAGAAGAATTCATGAAGAAAGTCGTCGAAAAAAACCCGGGCGAGGTGGAATTCCACCAGGCGGTAAGGGAAGTGGTCGAGTCCGTAATGCCCTTTATCGAAAAGAACCCGAAGTATCAAAAAGCCAAGGTCCTGGAAAGAATGGTCGAGCCGGAAAGAGTGATCTTGTTCCGCGTACCCTGGCTCAACGATAAGGGCGAGATCGAGGTCAACAGGGGCTTCAGGATAGAAATGAACTCTGCCATCGGGCCGTATAAGGGCGGGCTCAGGTTCCATCCGAGCGTTAATCTTGGCATACTCAAGTTCCTGGCGTTTGAACAGGTCTTCAAGAACAGCCTGACAACTTTGCCTATGGGCGGAGGAAAAGGCGGCTCTGATTTTGATCCTAAAGGCAAGTCCGATAACGAAGTGATGAAGTTCTGCCAGAGCTTTATGACCGAACTTCAGCGTCACATCGGTCCGGACACCGATGTTCCCGCTGGTGATATCGGGGTCGGCGGAAGAGAAATAGGCTTTCTTTTCGGACAGTACAAGAGATTAAAGAATGAATTTTCGGGAGTGCTGACGGGCAAATCCCTAAACTGGGGAGGAAGCCTCATAAGGCCCGAAGCCACAGGTTACGGAGCGGTCTATTTTGCCCAGGAAATGCTATCTACCAGGGGCGAATCCATGAAAGGCAAAATCTGCCTGGTATCCGGCTCCGGAAATGTGGCACAGTACACGATAGAAAAAGTTAACCAGCTCGGAGGAAAGTGCGTATCAGCCTCCGATTCCAACGGCTACATATTTGATCCGGCAGGTATCGACGAAAAGAAGCTTTCCTTCATAATGGAATTGAAGAACATCAAGAGGGGAAGGATAAAGGAGTATGCGGACAAGTTCGGCGTAAAATATGTGGAAGGTAAAACTCCCTGGAGCGAAAAAGGGGACATCGCATTCCCATCAGCCACGCAGAATGAGATAAACGGGGCAGACGCAAAGGCCCTGGTTAAGAACGGCTGCATCTGCGTAAGCGAAGGGGCCAATATGCCCACCACGCCCGAAGGCGTCAAGGTATTCCTGGACGCAAAGATACTATATGGCCCTGGAAAAGCGGCCAATGCCGGCGGAGTGGCGACCTCAGGACTTGAAATGAGCCAGAACAGCATGAGGCTCAACTGGAGCAGAGAAGAAGTGGACAGCAAGCTCCACGGCATCATGATCAACATCCACAAAGCCTGCGTTGAATACGGAAAAGAAGGCTCTTTCACGAACTATGTAAAAGGCGCCAACATAGCCGGATTCGTCAAGGTTGCCGATTCCATGATAGAGCAGGGTCTGGTATAGCTCTTTCTAAAGGTCCTGGCTCCAAGGGGCGGGTTTTCCCGCCCCTTTTTTTGCTTTCGATACCCAATTCCTGAAATTCCAAAAAATATCCTTCGACAACTTCTTGTGAACAGCATAATCACAAAGGAGAAATAGATGCCGACAACGCCGCTTATAAGGACTATAGCAGGAATGCCGGAATTTTCGGGCAGGCTGGGAACAGAAGTTCTTAGAAGTATGGTGATCAGGGATAACAATTCAGGGTTCTATCACTCCAGAGGACAGGCCCCCTTGTCCGTAATGATAAACGGTCCCCAGCTGGCACCTTTTCTTGGTGTGAGTCAGCCGCCGCTTTATTACACAATGACCGCTTCCGGACAGGTCCATACAGGCAATGTCAGCTGTATCAGGCTGGCAACCGATCTTGCCAAAGACATGGGTTTTAAGAACCCTCTGGCCGAGGTCTGTCTTGACGGGGGAAAGTCAGTCTTATATCTTTCCAAAGGGGGTTATTTTGCGGTCACCTGCGTGTACGGGGATCCCGATCTATTTAAGAGAGGGGATGTTATCGCTAAAGGCGGGGTCAGGATAATGGCGGAAGCCGGTCTTGCCGAAACAGCCATCCTAAACATGATCGAGCCTACTGTCTCACAATACCTGCGAGCTTTTGTAGATCTTGGCACCTTGGGCTTCAGCCGCTCCGAAGGCCCCGATATGAAACCGGCCTGCCTGGACGAAGGAGCATTAATGGGGCTGATGGACCGCATAGGAAGGCAGGCAGAAGACGATCTTGGCGTGCAGTTGGTCCCTTTTACGACAAGCGGACCCGGAGAACTGGGGTTCTTTAACCACGACGAATGGAGAGGGACTTCTTACGGACATCTTGAATGTCTTTGCGCATTGTTGTCCAATGCCTCCGTACTTTCACATTTTGGCATAGACCGCTCAAACCCGATCACTATGAACATTCAGGGCTACGGAGAAGTCGGTTCCAATATCGTCAGGCTTCTAAGGGAAGTGGAAAGATATTCAAGGTACGGATTTGCGGTTTCCGGAATATCTGATGAATCGGGGGCTTTTTATAATCCCTCGGGGTTTTCTTTGGATCTTCTTTACGAGCTTGCCCAAGAAAGAGAGCGCGGCTGGGGCATTAATGCAAGCACTCCTTTCACCTTGGCCGCCAGTTCCCACTATAGGACTATTGCCCCGCATCAAATAGAAAGGGACGCTCTGATCTTTATGCCGGCAGTCATTTCTATAGCAGCCGGACCGCCTTATGTTATAAGAGATACCAATGATGTTTCAAGACTTCAAACCAGGATCTGGGCTCCTGTTGCTAACGCTCCTCTCGGGACAAAGACTTCGTCCGGAGAAGAGATCAGGCAGATAGAAACGGCGATGCAAGACAAAAGGATCATTAACCTGCCTGCATGGATGCTCAATTTTGGAGGGATAGCACTTTCAAAAGAAGAGATACTCCACAGGCTTATGGCCGGAGGCATACATAATATGACGGATCCCCTAACAAGAGCCTGGCTAAAGGAACATGTTAACGAAGGCGATGTTAGCGACACAGCCTGGACAAATATGGGGTGGGCTTTGCACGAATGGGCAAAAGTCGGCTACGGATCCCCGATAAGCGATATTTTGGGAAACCGCATAGCCCATATTCAAGAAAGAAGAAGGCAGATACTCATGGGATGGGACAGAAGCGATAGCCTGCCTGGAAATTTAATGAGGATGGACAGCGCCACCATGAGAGCAAAAATGGAAGTAATGGCAAATGACTTCTCAAGCGAAGAACTGGAGAACATGAGGCGTCTTTTGACCGACTGGGACGCTCCGGAAGAGGAAAGAAGGGTTGCCGCCGATGTTTTAGGAAAGCTCTGTTCAAAGGGCTGCCAAAACGATTTCTTGGAAATAATTGAAAGGGGCTTAACAGCAGATCTTCAAACGCTCGCACAGAGCACTGTCATGTTCAGGAACGCAGCCACCGGCCTCGGGTACATCCTCGAAGGCAGGGCTGCCACGCACGGGGACATCTTGAACAGATTAAAGGAAGTTCTCATAGTGCTGAAGTCCCAAAACACCGAAGAGGCTTTCGGCAAGATCGTGGCGCTCGAATGGCTCTTGGACAAACTTGGTTCCTGACCGATACCTGTAAGGGCAGGACATCGTTCATTTGTTATAATGATGACAGATGCATGACCTTATTCGCGATAAAATCCTGCCGGCCGTATCAAAGCCCGCGCGCTATATCGGAAACGAGCTGAATTCCATTCACAAAGGCCACAAAGGCATGGTAAAGGTGGCGCTGTGCTATCCGGACACCTATGAGATAGGCATGTCCAACCTGGGGCTGTCCATTCTTTATCACCTGATCATCAAAAGAGAGGATGCCATTTGCGAAAGAGTTTTTTCCCCATGGCCCGACATGGAAGCGGCCATGAAAGAGCACGGAGTACCGCTTTTTTCGCTTGAATCCTGGAAACCGATAAAGGATTTTGATATCCTCGGGTTTTCTCTGCAGCATGAGCTTACTTACACGAACATGCTCAACATCCTTAAATTGTCGGACATCCCGCTTAAGCGGAAAGAAAGGACCGGAGGCCATCCCCTGATAATTGCCGGAGGGGCCTGCACCAATAATCCGGAGCCGTTATCCGATTTTATCGATGCCTTTGTTCTAGGCGACGGCGAAGAGGTGATACGGGAGATAATAGATGCATATAAATCCTGTAGGGATCGGCCACAACCGACCCCTACGCACACGCCTTTATTGGATAATTTGTCCAAAATCGACGGGGTATATGTACCCGATCATAATGAATTGAAAAATGTCAAACGCCGGACGGTTAAGGACCTGAACTCTATCGATTATCCCGCCAAACCGATAGTCCCTTTCATAGAGGTAGTCCACGACAGGGCCACCATAGAGATAATGCGGGGCTGTCCCAGAAGATGCAGTTTTTGCCAGGCCGGAACAGTAAATAAGCCCGTCCGGCTGGTTGACCCGGAAAAGGTAGTTGCTCTTGCTAAAGAAACAATAAAGAACACCGGGTTTGAAGAGGTCTCTCTTGTTTCGCTCTCCAGCTGCGATTATCCCAGGATCTGGGAGGTCGCAAACGAGCTGGGAAAGGCCTTTGGGCCAAAAAGGATCTCTGTCTCTCTGCCCTCGATGAGGCCCGACAGCTTTAGGGCTGATATAGCAAAAGAACTGCAGAATGTCAGAAAGTCAGGAATTACTCTGGCTCCCGAGGCAGGAACACAGAGGCTGCGCGATCATATACACAAGGACCTGACGGAAGAAAACATCCTGTCCTCCATAGGTAACGCTTTTGCATCCGGCGCCAACAGCGTAAAACTCTATTTTATGATAGGGCTCCCGACAGAAACAGAAGAAGACCTGGCAGGAATTGTTGCTTTATCCAACAGAATAATCAAAGAAGGCAAGACCGTTAATCCCCGGGCAAAGATAACCGTTAATGTTTCGACATTCATACCAAAGAAAAACACTCCTTTTGAGAATGAAAAGATGATCTCACTGGATAAGATACAGAAAAAACAGAACTATCTTAAACAGAACCTTAGGCATAAAAGCATAGAACTGCGCTGGCATAAAGCGGAGATGTCCGTCATAGAAGGCTTGTTTTCATCCCTCGAAGCCGGACGAGGGCTTCCTATGGCCAAAATATTGCTTGATGCTTTTGAAGCCGGCTGCAGATTTGACAACTGGACCGAACATTTTGACTATTGCAAATGGGAGGTGGCAATTGCAGCGCATAAGGATCAAATATAAAAAAGGCGGCGGGCTCGTGTTTATCGGCCACCTTGACATGATCCGGCTGTGGGAGCGCGCGGTAAGGAGAGGCGAGCTGCCGGTCGCATATTCTCAGGGTTATAATCCGAGGCAAAAATTGGCGTTCGGCCCTCCCCTGCCCCTTGGCATGGCCTCAGACTGCGAATACCTGGACATCTTTCTGGAAAAATGGGCCTCGGCTGAAAAAGTGAAAGCGGACCTGGAGCTTACGCTTATGCCAGGCATAGAGATACTGGGAGTTACTTCCGTGTTTTCCGGCATGCCTTCTATCTCTTCCTCAATAAAGACCGCTGTTTACGAAATAAAGACCGTAAAGGACCCGTCAAAGAAAGCGCAGGAAATACTGTCAACCAATTCAATTATTGTTGTCAGGAAAGAAAATCAGATGGATATACGGCCCATGATAAAAAAGATAGGGTTTTCCGGAAATACAGTCAACATTGAGGTCAGATGCGACAACAGCGGCTCTATCAAAGGCAGCGAACTTAAAGGCCTTTTCAAAGAAACCGGCATCGCTTCAATTAAGAGGACAAACCTTTTCTGATCACAGATATTTCTTGGCCACGGCAAAGAGTTTTTTGTTCAAAACAAAATTGTCTGTAGAAAGGAGCGTGAAAAGGTCTTTCTTTCTGCTTCCATAGATGCCGTAAAAGTTGTCCATTCCTGTCTTTGTTGCCGCATTGCCTATGATGCCGCTGGCATCGGACAACTGAAAAACCCCGTCCGGCAAAGGGACCCCTTTTACCGATTTATAGGTCCAGTAGGTCCAGTGTATCCCGTATTTTTTGAACAGGGACAGCACATCGTCCACCCATCTGTACTCTGCTCCGCAGAGGTCGCACCTGGAAGCCACTCCGAACTCCCCGCAAAAAAGCGGCTTCTTCAATTTATTTGCAAATCTGACGCTGTCTTTTATCAGCTTTTCCATCTCTTTTTTGTTCCATAGCTTTCCCAGCACCCTGCCGGGATATTTTAGTCCTGGGAGCCAGTTAAAAGTGTATTCTACGGGACGGTAATAATGTATGCTGACCGCCAAATTATCATCTTTAAGGCTTTCAATATAGTCAGTGTCCATACCCCAATTGTTGCCCTCAACAAAGATGATATGCCTGTCCCCCTGTCCTCTTACCGCCGAGATCACCTTCTGGAAGGTCTTTGTAAGCAAAGGGATGTTGTCCGTCACCGGCTCGTTCATAACATCATAGCCGGCTATCATCTTTTCGCTCTTAAAGGCGGATGAAAGCTTTTTCCAGAGCTTTATGTACTGGTTTCTATACCCCGGCCTCTGCCAGAAAAGAGCCCTGCCGTCGCTGTCGGAGTGCCAGTCTATGTTCTGGGAACCCGGGACCGCATGCATGTCCAGGATCACATAGAGCCCCTGCTGCGCAAAAAGCCTGACCGTTTTTTTTAGATATGAGAGTCCGTTCTTTTCCTCAAGTAGCCTGTGATTGAAAGGCAGCCGAACGCAGTTGAACCCCAGATTCTTTATCCTTTTGACATCCTCCTTAGAAAAATAGGAATCCCTGAAAAGCTTTGTAAACTCAAGGGGGGCATTCTTTCCATGGAGCCTTGCCAGTTCCTTTTTGAACAAATGTTCGGGTATATTGCGGCCGCCAAGCATATACCCTTCCATCATCAGCCAGCCGCCGATATTGATGCCTTTGAGCGTTATTCTTTTGCCATGCTCATCAACGATATGTGTGCCGGAGGTTTTAAGCATGAGTAATACTTGAGATTAATTGCTCGATAGACTGAGGGCCCAGATCGCCTTTTTCCCTTGACCGCACCGCTACTTGCTTTGCTTCAACTTCTTTGTCCCCGATAACCAGCATATAGGGCACCTTTTGCAGCTGGGCTTCGCGTATCTTAAAGCCGACTTTTTCGTTGCGGCTGTCCACTTCCACCCTGAGCCCTGTCTCCTCCAGTTTTCCTGCGATCTCTTTTGCATAAGCTGCGTGCCTGTCGGCAATAGGCAGCACTATGACCTGCACCGGAGCAAGCCACAGGGGGAAAGCCCCGGCATAATGCTCCGTCAGAACACCGATGAACCTTTCCATGCTGCCGAGGACCACCCTGTGTATCATTACCGGCCTGTGCTTTTGGCCGTCCTCGCCGGCATAAGTAAGGTCAAACCTCTCCGGCAGGTTAAAGTCGGCCTGGATGGTAGGCCCCTGCCACAGCCGCCCGATCGCATCCTTTATTTTTACATCTATTTTTGGCCCGTAGAACACTCCTGCCCCGGGATCTATCTTGTACTCTATCCCCTTTGCTTTGAGCGCGGCCTCCAGGGCTTCGGTTGCGTTCTTCCAGTTTTCCTGGCTCCCTACCGCTTTGTCCGGACGGGTAGAAAGATATACTTCATAATTTTCAAAGCCGAATTTTTTTAGCATGTCAAAGGCAAAATCGATGGTCTTTTTTATCTCTTCGTTCAATTGGTCAGGCCTGCAAAAAATATGCGCGTCATCCTGGGTAAAACCTCTAACCCGCAAAAGCCCGTGCAGTACCCCCGAGCGCTCGTGCCTGTAAACCGTCCCAAGTTCAAAATACCTGATCGGAAGGTCCTTATAACTGTTGATCTTTCTTTTATAAATGAGCAGATGGTAAGGGCAGTTCATCGGCTTAAGCACATAATCCTGCTCGTCCACACTTAAAAAATACATGTTCTCTTTATAATATCCGGTGTGTCCCGAAGTTTTCCAGAGATTTTCCCTTGCGATGTGGGGAGTAATGACATGGCTGTAGCCCCTTTTTGCGTGCTCTTTTTTGAGATAGTCCTCGATCAACTGCCGCAAAATTGCTCCTTTGGGATGATAGAACACAAGCCCTGCACCGGCTTCTTCATGATAGATGTTAAACAGGTCGAGATCTTTCCCGAGTTTTCTATGATCCCTTTTTGCCGCCTCCTCAAGCCTCTTCAGGTATTCATCAAGCTCTTTTTGCGTTTCAAAAGCTGTGCCGTAGATCCTCTGGAGCATTGCGTTCTTTTCGTCCCCTCTCCAGTAGGCTCCCGCTGTCTTTAGCAGCTTAAACGCCTTGATCTTGCCGGTAGAAGCGATATGCGGCCCGCGGCACATATCAATGAACTCCCCGCTCTTATAAAAGGAGATCTTTTCATCGGGGATGCCGCTGATCAACTCGATCTTGTAGGTCTGGCCCTGCTTCTGCATCATTTGCAAAGCTTCTGCCCTGGGATATTCCACGCGCTCAAATTTTTCGTTCTTCTTTATGATCTCGCGCATCTTTTCTTCTATCACAGGCAGGTCTTCTTCCTTTAGGGCGCGGGGGAGTTCAAGATCATAATAAAAGCCGTCCTCGATGGCAGGGCCTATGGCCAGCTTTGCCTGCGGGAAGAGCTCTTTAACGGCCGCCGCCATTACATGCGATGCCGAGTGTCTTAATACTGTTATATCCATTTTTCTACGCCCGAACATAAATGTTCGGCTCCGTTTTTCTTCAACATGGAGCCGACGCTTTAGCGTCGGGATGTTCCCATTATACTATTTTTTCTGCTTCCAGCCTTGCCCACTTTTCCGCTTCAAGTATCTGACCGAGTTTGGGACTCTTGATAAACCTGTGTTTTTTCATAACGGAAGAAACTATCCCGGGAATGTCATAAAACCCTATCTTTGCATTTAAGAACAGCTCCACCGCGGTATCGTTGGCTGCAGACAGGACAGCAGGAAGGGTCCCTCCAGTTTTCCCCGCCTTGTATGCAAGTTTAAGGCACGGGAATCTGTCAGTGTCCGGCTTTTGAAATGTGAGCTCGCCCGTTTTTGCAAGATCAACGCTGCCGTACGATCTGGGCTGCCTGTTCGGGTATGTCAGAGCATATTGTATCGCCGTTCTCATATCCGGAACCCCTATCTGGGCAAGAACGGAGCCGTCCACAAATTCGACCATTGAATGTATCACGCTTTGGGGATGAACAACAACCTCGATCTTTTCATAAGGTATGCCAAAAAGATGGTGAGCTTCTATTACTTCTAATCCCTTATTCATGAGCGTGGCACAGTCTATAGTTATCTTTGGCCCCATTTTCCAGGTCGGGTGCTTCAGCGCCTGTTTTGCCGTTACTTTGGAAAGCTGCTTTTTAGAATATTTGCGGAAGGGACCTCCGGATGCGGTAAGTATGATCCTCTTTATTTTTTTATTTGGACATTGGGAATTGGACATTGGGAATTGGACATTATTCTGGGCTTCTCCCTGAATACACTGAAACACCGCGCTATGCTCGCTATCCAGCGGCAATATCTGCGCCCCATATCTTTTTGCCTCCGCCATAACAACATCTCCCGCAGCAACCAGTATCTCTTTGCTGGCAAGGGCAATGGTCTTTCTCTTTTTTATGGCAGCAATAACGGCAGCAAGCCCGGCGGTCCCGACAATGGCCATTACAACAATATCGGTTTTGGGGTCGGAGGCTATTTTTACAAGGCCTTCTCCGTCATTGTGGCCTAGATAGGCAAGCCCTGACACGCGGAATAAAGAAGGAAAGGCAGACACCACATCAAGCGCCTGCCTCCCTATAGATCCCGTTGAACCAAGTACCGCGATCCCCTTTTTCATCTATCGGTCTTCTTTTCTCCTTCAGCTCTTAAGCGCTTAAGCCTTTTTCTTCAGCCAGCTCATCATCTGGCGCAGTTCTTTGCCTACTTTTTCTATAAGGTGCTCGGCGCCCCTTTTTCTCTGGGCCAAAAACACCGGCCTTCCGGCCTGGTTCTCAAGTATCCATTCTTTGGCAAAGGTCCCGTTCTGGATCCTTCCGAGGATGAATTTCATTCTTTCGCGGGTGCCTTCGTCAATTATGTGCGGCCCCACGGTAAGGTCGCCGTACTCTGCTGTATTGCTGATGGCGGCCCTCATTCCTGAGATGCCTTTTTCGTACATAAGGTCAACGATCAGTTTGAGTTCGTGCATGCATTCAAAGTAAGCTATCTCCGGCTGATATCCGGCGTTCACCAGAGTTTCGAACCCCGCCATTACAAGGGCCGTGCAACCTCCGCAAAGGACCGCCTGCTCTCCAAACAGGTCTGTCTCTGTTTCTTCTTTGAAGGTGGTCTCAAGCACTCCGGCTTTTGTGGCGCCAATGCCCTTGGCCATTGCAAGAGCGGTCTTTCTGGCTTTGCCCGAAGCGTCCTGATACACGGCGATCAGCGCCGGGACTCCTCCGCCTTCGGTATAGACCTTTCTTACCAGAGGCCCGGGCCCCTTTGGAGCGATCATTATGACATCAACATCAGCAGGCGGTATTATTTGATGATAATGGATGTTGAAGCCGTGGGAAAACACGAGCGTTTTGCCTTTTGAAAGGTTTTTTTCTATCGATTCCTTATATACCCTGGCTTGAAGTTCGTCCGGAACAAGTATCTGGATTATGTCCGCTTTTTTTGCGGCTTCATCGGCGGACATTACCTCCATGCCGTCGGCCTTTGCTTTTTTATACTGGGCGGTGCCTTCCAGCTCTGCCACTATCACACTAACCCCGCTGTCCTTGTGGTTCATTCCCTGAGCGCTTCCCTGGCTGCCGTAGCCGATTATCGCTATCGTTTTTCCTTTCAGCAGCTTAAGGTCCGCGTCTTTATCGTAGTACATCTTTGCCATCTGACTTCTCCTTTTTTATTTTATTTCTTCCGACCTTGAAAGCGAGATCTTCCCTGTCCTTACCATCTCCTTTACCCCGTATTTGGTCAGCATATTCTCCAGGGCATCGATCTTTTCGGAATCACCCGTGGCCTCGATAATAAGCGCATCCGCTCCAAGGTCCACTATCCTGGCCCTAAAAATATCCACTATTTTGGTTATCTCCGGCCTTGTTTTTTCGTTTGCCGCCACCTTTATCAGGACAAGCTCCCTGTCAACTGCCGGGACCCCTGAGAGTTCTATGACCTTTACAACATCGATCAGCTTATACAGCTGTTTTATTATCTGCTCAAGGACCACATCGTCGCCTTCGACAACTATCGTCATTCTCGAGACATTGGGCTCTTCGGTTGTCCCGACCGCAAGACTGTGTATGTTATAGCCTCTGCGGCTAAAAAGCCCGGAGACCCTGGAAAGGACACCTGCCCTGTTCTCTACGATGACCGCCAAAGTGTGTTTTTTCATATTAATCCACTATCATTTCGTTTATGGGCTGCCCAGCCGGAACGAACGGAAAGACATTCTCTTCTCTTGCAATGACAAAATCTATGACTGTCGGCCTTTCCCTGTTGGCGATCGCCCTTTTCATGGCCGGGACAACCTCTTCCAGCTTGTGGACCCTTATGCCAAGCGCTCCGTACGCCTCCGCGATCTTTAAAAAATCCGGGTTATTGTTTAGGTCCGTATGGGAATACCTTCTGCCGTGCAAAAGTTCCTGCCACTGGCGCACCATTCCCAGATAGCCGTTGTTGAGTATCGCTATTATGACCGGGAGTTTATTGTTGACCGCGGTATTAAGTTCCTGGATGTTCATCTGGATGCTGCCGTCGCCGGCTATATCAATAACAACCTTGTCGGGACAGCCGACCTGGGCGCCTATGGCCGCAGGAAATCCAAACCCCATGGTCCCAAGCCCTCCAGAAGTGATAAATGTTCTGGGCTTTGTATAGCGATAGAATTGCGCCGCCCACATCTGGTTCTGGCCGACTTCCGTGGTTATTATCGCCTCTCCGGATGTTGCTTCGTAGATCTTTTCTATGACCTGCTGCGGCTTTAGGCTGCCGTCATTCTTAAAACAGAGAGGATGCTTATCCTTCCAGCCAAGGACCTGTTCCAGCCACGGGGTCTGCTGCTCCTTTTTTGACAGCTGCTTTATCAGAGCTTTCAGCACATTCTTAACATCCCCGACTATCGGAACATCGACCCCCACATTCTTGCCGATCTCCGCGGGATCTATGTCAATGTGTATCACCTTGGCCTTGGGCGCAAAGTGGTCTATATGTCCTGTGACCCTGTCGTCAAAACGCGCGCCCACCGCTATCAGGAGGTCGCATTCCGTGACGGAATAGTTGGCATAAACCGTACCGTGCATACCTAACATGCCCAGGGACAGATGGTGCGTTTCCGGGAACGCGCCCTTGCCAAGAAGGGTGGTAGTGGCAGGCGCCGATATCATTTCGGCAAGTTCAAGAAGTTCTTTGTCGGCTCCCGACATGATCACCCCTCCGCCGGCATATATCATCGGTTTTTCCGAAGAGCCGATAAGTTTTGCAGCGGCCGCTATCTGCTTGGGATGTCCGTGATAGGTCGGTTTATAGGCCGGCATGCTTATCTTTTCGGGATAAACGAACTCGGCTTTCTTGATCTGGATATCCTTTGGTATATCCACAAGGACCGGGCCTTTTCTGCCTGTGGAAGCAACATGGAACGCCTCTTTTATGACAGCGGGGATCTCTGCCGTGCTCTTGACAAGATAATTGTGCTTGGTTATTGGAAGAGTGATCCCGGTAATATCCGCTTCCTGGAATGAGTCCTTTCCCAGGAAAGCGGTCCCAACCTGACCGGTGATGGCAACCATAGGGATGGAATCCATATGGGCATTGGCGATCGCGGTGACAAGGTTTGTTGCGCCCGGACCGGATGTTGCCAGACAAACGCCAGTCTTTCCGGTTGCCCTTGCATAACCGTCTGCCGCGTGCCCCGCCGCCTGCTCATGCCGGACCAGGATATGCTTTATTTCCTTGAAATTGTAAAGGGAATCATAAATTGGCAGAACGGAGCCTCCTGGAAGACCAAATATAACTTCAACGCCTTCCTTTTTTAGAGATTCCAACAATGCGTCCGAGCCGGAAAGTTCCATAAAGGGGCCTTTCTGTATTTGATATATTTTACCAAATTATGGAGAGGGGCGCAACCAAGCACCCGAACCTAAAGGTTCGGCTCCAGGAGCCGACCTGCCCGCCATCCCGCCGAGCCGGGAAGGCTTGGCAGGCGGGTGCTTTAGCGTCGGGCTAAGTTTTTAATACTGCTCCTGTGCTTGCGCTTGTTACAAAATGCGCATATCTGGCAAGATAACCTGTCAGTTTTTTCTTTAACGGTTTGAAATTTTTGAGCCTCTTTGAGATCTCTTCTTGGCTGACCTTAAGCTCAAGCTTTCTGTCAGGTATGTTTATTTCTATCTCATCTCCGTCCTTTATGACTCCAATAGGGCCGCCTTCCGCCGCTTCGGGAGAAACATGCCCGACAGCCGGACCTCTGGTGCCTCCGGAAAACCTTCCGTCCGTTATGAGGCCGACTTTATCGCCAAGGCCCATCCCCACAATTGCAGCCGTAGGAGAAAGCATTTCCCTCATTCCTGGGCCGCCTTTGGGCCCTTCATAGCGGATAACCACAACATCCCCGGCCTTTATCTTTCCTTCCATTATGGCCTCCATTCCCGCCTCTTCCCCGTCAAAGCACTTTGCTTTTCCTATTATGACCCTCGCGCTCTCATTAACCGCGCTCTGCTTGACAACGGAGCCGTCCGGGGCAAGATTTCCTTTTAGGACCGCGATCCCTCCTTCTTTATGATAAGCGCTGGCAAGGTCCCTTATGACGGAACTGTCGTAGACTTCGGCTTCTTTTGCGAGCTGCTTGACGGATTTGCCGCTTACGGTAGGGTTGTCCGCTATCATGTTTACAAGGACCTTCATCGCGGCCTGAACCCCTCCGGCATATTCAAAATCCTCCATAAAATGCTCGCCTCCTGGCCGGAGATTGGTTATATGAGGCGTAACTTTGCTGATTTCTTCTATGGTATCAAGGCCGACTTCAACTCCGACCTCATGCGCTATTGCCGGGATGTGAAGACAGGAGTTTGTCGAGCCTCCAAGCGCCATATCAATTCTTATCCCGTTCATCACTGCTTCTTTTGTCATTATTTTGCGAGAGGTGATATTGTTTTTGACCAGTTCCACTATCTTTTCCCCGCTCTTATAAGCTATCATCCTCTTTTTTGATGAAACAGCCAGCGCGGTCCCGCAGCCCGGAAGGGACATCCCCATTGCCTCGGTAACGCAGGCCATTGTGTTAGCCGTATAAAGTCCGGCACAGGAACCAACCCCGGGACAGGCGCACATCTCAAGTTCTTCAAGCTCCTTATGAGATATCTTGCCCTGCTGGCAGGCAGCCAGCGCTTCAAAAGTATCTCTCACCAGGTCCGTTCTCCTGCCTTTGTGCCTTCCTGCAAGCATGGGGCCGACATTGACAATTATGCAGGGAATATCCAGCCTTCCTGCAGCCATAAGCATGCCCGGAGTGATCTTATCGCAGGCGGTCAAAAGGACCAGGCCGTCAAGCGCATGGGCTTTTGCAACGGTCTCGACCTCATCAGCTATCAATTCCCTCGAAGGAAGAGAAAAATGCATCCCGTCATGCCCCATTGCAATACCGTCGCAGATAGCCGGCAGGCCGAACTCAAAAGCAACCCCTCCCCCGCTGTGCACGCCCTTTGCGATGATCTGTGAAAGGTCTCTCATGCTAATGTGCCCGGGTACCAGGTCCGTGAAACTGTTTGCGACCCCTATGAAAGGTTTTTCAAGGCTTCCTTTTGTCACGCCTGTAGCATGCAGCAGTGACCTGTGGGGCGCTCTTTCTATGCCTTTTTTTACGCTGTCGCTTTTCATGAGGACACCTCCAGGATATGTTAATGGAATTATATCATCTGCAGGCGGTGTTTTTTGCATACAGATGTCCAGCCCGGCATCAGCAGAAGAATACAGGTCTTAGTTTGACACCTTTTTTCTACACTGCTAACATATGTCTATCCAAAATGGCCGAAGCAAAAAAAGACCGCTGGAGTTCAAAATTAGGAGTTATCCTTGCAGTTGCGGGCTCTGCCGTCGGGCTGGGGAACTTTCTGCGGTTCCCTTCGCAGGCGGCAAACAACGGCGGCGGCGCTTTCATGATCCCATACTTTATCTCCCTTCTTCTGATCGGTATTCCTCTTATGTGGATCGAGTGGTCTATTGGAAGGTACGGCGGAGTGCACGGGCATTCTACCGCTCCGGGAATGCTGCACCGACTTTGGAAGCACAGACTGTCTAAATATTTTGGGGTTATCGGCATCTTCGGTCCTCTGGTTATTTTTATCTATTATGTCTACATCGAATCCTGGCTCTTGGGTTACTGCTACTACTCTCTGACAGGACTTTTGACCAGCCTTCCGGACAAGACCTCTATGGCACAGTTCCTAGCAGGCTATCAGGGTCTTGCTTCAAACCAATATTTTAACGGCATTTCTTCGGCATATATCTTTTTTGCCATAACCTTTGCGCTAAACATGTGGATAATCTTCAGGGGCGTTTCAAAAGGGATAGAGCTGCTATGCAAGGTGGCCATGCCGGCGCTTTTTATAGCCGCTGTTATCATCCTGCTTAGAGTGGTAACGCTGGGCGCCCCCGACCTTGCCAGGCCGGACTGGAACATATTTAACGGTTTCGGGTTCTTATGGAACCCTGACTTTTCCGCACTTCTTAGCGCCAGGACCTGGCTTGCGGCCGCAGGACAGATGTTCTTTACGCTTAGCGTGGGGATAGGCGTTATCCTGACTTATGCAAGCTATCTTAAAAGGGGCGATGACATAGCTCTTTCGGGGTTGTCGGCGGCTTCGACAAATGAACTGGCAGAGGTGATCCTGGGAGGGAGCATAATAATTCCTCTTGCCTTTGCTTTTTTCGGGCCGGACGGCATAAAGGAGATCGCCTCAAGCGGCACATTCAATCTCGGCTTTATTACAATGCCTCTCATCTTTTCCAAGATATCATTCGGGGCTGTTTTCGCCTTCTTGTGGTTCTTTCTTCTTTTCTTGGCGGGACTGACCTCTTCTGTTTCGCTTATTGAGCCGACAGTAGCTTTTGTCCGGGACGATTTTAAGCTTTCCAGAAAAAAAGCTGCCTCGTTCGTTGCCGCAGCAACTTTCATCCTGTGCCAGCCGGTCATATTCTTTTTTGGCAGAGGTGTTTTGGATGAGATGGACTTCTGGGGAGGGACCTTCTGCCTGGTCCTGTTCGGCACGGTAGAGGCTCTGCTGTTAGTCTGGGCTTTCGGCATCGACAGGGCCTGGGAAGAGATCCATCACGGAGCTCAGCTCAGGATCCCTGGGTTCTACAAATGGATCATTAAATATGTCACGCCTTCGCTTCTACTGGCTATCCTGATCTCCTGGTTCGTTCAGCAGGGCTGGTCGACCATCCTAATGAAAGGCGTTGACCCCGCAAATGCGCCTTACATCCTTTGGACTAGGATCGGCTTGCTGTCGGTCTTTTTTGCTCTGGCGCTGCTGGTAAGGATATCCTGGAAAAGGGCTTCGACCCCCTCCGCTGGCTCAGCCCAAGGAGAAGAAAAATGAACTTGTTCGGCTGGCTCTTCCTCATCTTCTCCTGGGCTCTGATACTGGGGCTGTGCGCATTTTGTTTTTACAGGGTATTGGTCGAAAAAGAAGAGGAGCTGTAGTCCCTCGCGTTGTTTTTTTGCTATCATTGTTGCATGAAGAAGATACTATCCGCAGCATTGATCTTGTTTTTTCTTTCCGCATCGCTTGGAGCAGCTGTGCTTAACGGCCTCCGCCACAGCAGCGACAGCGAAAAGATCAGGCTTGTTCTTGACCTTGATTCCACGGCAGTTTTCCGCCACAGCTTATCAGACACCGGGATAACGCTTGAAATAGATGATTCTGTGGCGGCAGAAGGTCTTTCGGAGTACAGGATCCTTGATGCATTGCTCGGCCCAATTTCTATGACAGGCTCAAATAGGACCCTCAAAATAACGATCCCGACCCATTACAGGGTCGAAGGCCGGGTCTTTGCTCTGTCGCAGCCGGACAGGATAGTTGTTGACATAAACCGCACGGAAATATCCCAAGCCCCCGCCTCAGAACAATCCCCCAAAGCCAGAAAAACTCCGTTTGAGCTTCCCTCATGGTTCGGTAAAGCTCAGGAAATATCAGAAGGCCTCTATTATCTTCCGATCGATCAGGACATAAAAGGTAAAGCCGTCAGGTCGCACGCGGTCCTGGCATCACTAACAAAATTAGATCTGACCCCGGCAATAGTCGTGCCGCAGATCAAGGGAAAGGATACCGTTCCGGTATTCAGCCCGTTGTTCGATTTTTTTGGCAGGCTTTTTGGAGAAGAAAAAGAGGAACGCTATGTTCACTTTACCAGAAGAACGGTCAATACCTTTGTCAAATCGCTCGGAGGCCTTGCCGGGGTGAACGGGACCTTTTTTGGGGCGGGGGGAACTCCGCTGGGGGTATTGATAATCGACGGACAGCTGGTATCTTCTCCCTTGTTCAACAGGACAGCGCTTATAGTGAGTAAGGACGGCAGTGCAAGGATAGCACCGGTAAAAATGGAAGGGTATCTAAAACTTGAGAACGGCCAGACACTGGGGTTTTCCGCCCTTAATCAGCCGGTGGGACAGAATCAGATCGTTGTCCAGACCCCTTATTACCAGATGACCGACCCGTCCGGAGCCACTACCAACATTGTTGTTGAAGATGACAGAGTGGTCGATATCACATACGGCGAAACAAAAGTTCCCGGAAGAGGGTTCGTGGTCTGTGCCAACGGCGCTGCCGGCGAGGCGATAAGGCCCCTGTTCAAAAAAGGCGATACCGTGAAGTGGTTCTTTATCACGTCTCCGCCGTTTGACAATATAAAACATGTTATCGGAGGAGGCCCCAGGCTCGTGCAAAAAGGATATGTTAATGTCACTTCAATTGAGGAGAATTTTAGGAGGGATGTTGCCTCCGGCAGAGCGGCCCGTACTGCGGTCGGCATAACAAAAAGCGGAGATATCATACTTGCGATGGTGGAAAAGAACCAGGCCAGCATAGGCGCCACGCTTGAAGAACTGGCATCTCTTATGGTAAAACTCGGGGCCTATGAAGCTATGAACTTTGACGGGGGAGGCTCTTCTGCTCTTTCGATAAGCGGAAAATCGATGAACAGCGGCTCGCCCAGAGCGGTCAGCAACGCCATCGTGGTCATTCCCAAATAAAGCTGTCCCCTGCCTCTATCCTGTAGCCCCGTGCGAACTCCAGAGAGGACATCGCTTTGGAATTTTCCGGCTGGACCCGCGTTATCAATAGGCCGCCTTCACCCGTGGAGATCACAATTCCCTGATCTTTTATGACATCCATGACCCGGCCGGGGGGTGCATCAGAAGATCCGGTAAAGACGCCCCGGCGGGGCGTCTTTACAAAGAGTTTTCCATCCAACAGTTTTATTACCGTCCCCTTATATCTGCATACCGCCCCCGGCCAAGGAGTAAAGGCCCTTATCTTGTTCCTGATCTCTTCCGCAGGTCTGGAAAAATCTATGATGCCATCCGTTTTCTTGATCGTCGCGCAATATGAGGCAAGGGATTCCTCTTGCCGCCTTGACCCTATGCCCTTGACCCTATCATTATCGCTTAAAACTCTCAACAATAATCCCGCTCCCGCCTTGAACAATTTATCCGTCAATGTCCCTGAATTGTCTTCGTCATTTATAACGATCTTTTCCTGGGCTATTATGTCCCCTGCGTCAAGGCGTTCAATTATCTTCATGATAGTAACACCGGTCTCTTTGTCGCCGTTCAATAGTGCCGCCTGAACTGGCGAGGCTCCGCGGTATTTCGGAAGAAATGACGCATGAACATTGATACAGCCATATTTTGGAATATCCAGGAATTCTTTTGTCAGTATCTTTCCGTAAGCAACAACAACAATAAGATCAGGTTTTATCCGGGAGATCTCTTTAACGAATGCGGCATCCCCGACGTTTTCCGGTTTATAAACCGGCAGGTTATGTTCTTTTGCCAGGGCTGAGACCTTTGAGCTTAGGACCCTTAACCCTCTGCCGGTGGGCTTGTCGGGCCGGGATATCACCGCGGCCACATCCTTTTTGGCGGAAAGCAGGCAGGAAAGGATATCCGCAGCGCCTTGGGGGGTCCCCATGAAAACGAGCCTCATATCGTTTCGTCTTTTCCCGGTTTTGTATGCCTTATTCTGGAAGGGTCTTTTATCCTGTCAACAAAAAGCACGCCGTCCAGATGATCGATCTCATGCTGAAGAACTATAGCAAGATAGCCTTCAGCATCGATGCAAAGAGGTTCTCCGTTTTTATCCAAACCTTTTACAAGGACCTTTTCGCTCCTTTCGACCTGGCCCTCTATACCGGGGACCGAAAGACAGCCTTCGTAGAACATGCACTTGCCGCTTTTCTTCTGTATCTTTGGATTGATAAGCGCCACAAGCCCCTGCCCCACATCGGCAATTATAATTCTCTGTGAGACGCCCACCTGAGGAGCGGCAAGCCCCACACCCGGGGCAAGGCGCATAGTCTCTTCCATGTCCTCGATCAGTTTTTTGGTTTCGGGCAGGACTTTCGCGACAGACCTTGACTTTTTCCTTAGGATCGGGTTGCCGTCGGTAAGTATCTTTAAAGCCGCCATATAGTGCCTTTCTATCCCAGGTTAACGGGATCAACATCAACGCTCAGTCTTATCTGCCTGTTCTTTGACAGGACAGCAACCATCTCTTTGAGCTTTGATTTAATGATAGCCAAATCCTGTCCCTTAATCAACATCTGATATCTGACCATACCGCGAAGTTTTTCCAGAGGGGCTTTTACCGGCCCCAGTATCTCTATTGTCCGATCAAAGGCTTTGAGCTGCGAACAAATCTGCAGCGCCTCTTGCCTTACCGCCTCCCGGTCTTTTCCGGAGAGTATCACATTGATCAGGAAAGAGAACGGAGGATATCCGAAATCCTTTCTGGACATTATCTCCGTGGCATAGAACTTTTTGTAGTCCCCTTCCACCGCGCTTGTGACGGCATAATGCTGAGGATTAAGGGTTTGGATCACAACCCTGTCCGGAGGTATAGCGTTGTTATCTCCTGCGGTTATACGAAAAAGGAAGTCGAACGCGGACTCGGCCGCCCGAAAGTCGGGAGAGTTCAGTGCTGCGTCCGCCGAGATCACCGCGACAAGCCCGAACTTCTTTTTTGGCAGGGCCTTTAGCACCATCTGCGTCCCTATAAGCACCTGCGCTTCGTCCTTTACAAAGGCCTCAAGAGCTATCGAAGCGTTCTTTTTGGAACTGAGGTTGTCCCTGTCTATCCTTATGGTCCTGACCTTCGGGAACAGTTTTCCTATCTCGGATTCTATCTTCTGGGTCCCCGCACCGAAATAATTGATCGAATGGCTGAAGCATTTAGGACACACGATCTTTTTTTCCGAAAGAAAACCGCATCTGTGGCACCTGATAGTGCCATCCGGAGAATGATATGTAAGGGAAAGCGAACAGTTGGGACATTCTATCGCATTACCGCAGGCGCCGCAGACCAAAAATGGTGCGTATCCCCTCCTGTTCTGGATCAACATTACCGGCTTTTGTTCATCAAGCGATCGCGCTATCTCTTCCTTTAGAACTGAGCTTAACTGCCTTGACCTTTCTTCCTTTGTGTCAACAACAAGGATCTCCGGCTTGCTGTCATTGACGATTTGATCTTTCTCGCTAAAAAAATACTTTCCGTTCTGAGCCCTAAAAAAAGACTCTACGCTTGGGCTTGAAGAGCTCAGGATCAACCGGGCGGACAGTTTTTCTGCCATGAACAAAGCGGTATCCCTAACATGGTATTTGGGGGTCTGCTCGGATTTATAGGTGAACTCGTTTTCATCCTCAACAATAATAAGTCCGGGATAGTGCACGGGCGCAAATATCGCGCTTCTTGTCCCTATGGCTATTTTTGCTTTCCCCAGGTACAGCCTTTCCCATTCACAAAACCTTTCTTTTTCGGTCATATTGCTATGGATAACGGCAACAATATCTCCGAAGTTCTTTTTGAATTCTTCCACGAACCGGTTGTCATGGCCTATCTCGGGCAGAAGCAGTATGACCCCCCTGTTTTCTGAAAGGGTTTTCTGGGCCTCTTTAATGTATGTACCCGTCCTTTCTGACAAACCCGCATTAAAAAGCAGGACAGGCTTCCCAGCATCTTTCTTAGTTTGTTCTTTGGGAATTGGAAATTGTTTGCCCCGATCCCTGTCGAGGGGGAAATTGCTTGCCCCGAGCCCTGTCGAGGGGGAAATTGGAAATTCTATCCTTCTCTTCCCCGCCGTCTTCTCATAAGCCTCTATCCCCGGAGGAAGGAACAGCCTTAGGGCGCTGCCGAACAGGCAGCAGTAGTAAAAAGAGATCCACTTTGCTGTCTCAACTGAGCGTCGGGAAAACAGAGGAACTCTGGTCCTTATCTCAAGTATTTCTTTAAGGCGCTCTACCCCGGCTGGGGCTTCTTTTGAAATAGCCGTGATATAGCCGACCGCTTTTGCCCTGCCAAAAGGGATAAGCACCTGAATCCCGACAGCAGCTCTTGAGGTTGATTCCGCAGGGATCTTATATGTATATTCTTTGTCGGTCTGGGGAGAAACCTTGGAAAGGACTACCTGGACATACATGACAGATATCTAAAGGACCGAGTCCAGAATGGCTGCGGCCAGTTTTGCTTTGTCCATCTTCTTTAGTTTAACGGACTTTCCGCCGGAAATCATAAGCACAGCCTCGGATTCATCGCTTTCAAAAGCCGAAACAGGATTGGCCACGATAAGGTCCAGGTTCTTTTCCTTCAGTTTCAGTTCTGAATTCTTGATCAGATCCTTTGATTCGACCGAAAATCCTACCAGGACCTTATTCCCCTTCTTTTTCCCGAGTTCCTGCAGAATGTCATCTGTTCTCTCAAGTTTAATTGCTGCTTCGGTATCCGGTATGCGGTCCCCGGTCCCCTTTTTTATCTTGTCCTGCGACACAACAGCCGGCTTAAAATCGGAGACCGCGGCAGCCATGATGACAATATCCGCCCAATCAAAATATTTGAGCGCGGCTTTCTTCATTTCCAAAGCCGTAGAGACCTTTTCTACCGCGGCTTCTTTTGGAAAGTCGATCCTGGCATCTGCCAGAACAACCCTGACCTCTGCTCCCCTGTCCAAGGCCTGGCGGGCCAGAGCAAAACCCATCTTACCCGATGAACGGTTGCCGATAAACCTGACCGGATCTATCGCTTCCCTGGTGCCCCCCGCCGTGATAAGGACTTTTTTACCGTCAAGGTCCTGCTTAATGCCAATTTTGCTTTGTACAGCGGCAATAATGTCCTCAAGACGGGCAAGCCGTCCGTCACCTTCAATCCCGCAGGCAAGTTCTCCGGAATCCGGACCTACAAAGCAGTATCCAAGGCTTTTGAGTTTTTTGACATTCTCCTGCACTAAAGGGTTATCCCACATCCTTGTGTTCATCGCCGGAGCAAAAACCTTTGGGGAGCGGCAGGCCATTATTGTGGTAGAGAGCATATCATCAGCTATCCCGCCCGCAGTTTTGCCTATGATATTTGCGGTCGCAGGAGCCACCAGCAGCAGGTCCGCTGAATCAGAAATGGAAACATGCGGCACGGGCGTCATTACTGCGGAACTGTCATACAGTTCCGTTATGCAAGGATTTCCGGAAAGGGTGCGAAAGGTTAAAGGAGCAACAAATTCCCGGGCAGACCTGGTCATTATGACCCAAACATCCGCACCAAGTTTTTTAAGGGCCCTTAGAAGTTCTGCCGATTTGTAGGCTGCAATGCAGCCGGTGACCCCAAGGATGATCTTTTTATCTCTGAGAGGCTTAGCAGTTTGCATTTTGTTCCCGGGGCAATGGCGCTGGCGGGCTATTTTTTCTTCTTGCTTGTTTTTTTTGCCTTTTTCAGCTCTTTTTTCTCAAGCGTATCAATGGACCAGAAATCCTTAGCCTTCTGTTCTATCTCTTTGACGGGTTTTTCAACCGGCCCCTTAAGAACCTTTACACTGAACTTGTTCTCTACAAATTCGCGCATTGAGGTGTCGATGGGGTCCAGCGGATTGAATTCCTCTATATAAGGGAGGGAGCCTTCGCTTATTTCCTTTGCCCTCTGAGCCAGGGCGTTGGACAGAAGGAACTTGTTGCTGACCTTTTTGAGGAGCATATCTATATTAGGGCTTTTCAATTTAATAAGGTCCTTTCTTTTTCCACCTTTATTATAGCATTAATTTTGTCGGCCGCGGTCTCTACCCTGTCGTTGACCACTATGTAGTCGTATTTTTCCATGACCTGGAGTTCGGCAACCGCGGCCCTCAAGCGGTAATTAAGCTCCTCTACTTTTTCGGTTTTCCTGCGCCGGAGGCGGAAAGCAAGGATATCCACCGAAGGGGGAATAAGGAAGATGAAGACCGAACCAGCACTTTTTAGGATATTTTTGCCGGCAGTTTCTTTGACTTTGGCGGCTCCCTGTACATCAACCTCAAGCACAGCGGTCCCGCCTTTTTCAAGGACTTCCTGGACATAGCTCTTAGGAGTGCCGTAATATGCCCCGTGGACCTTTGCCCACTCCAAAAATTCTCCCTTTTCCGCGCCTTCAAAGAACTGCTGTTCGGTCATAAAAAAATAATCCCTTCCGTGTTTTTCCATGACCCTGGGAGCGCGCGTTGTTGCGGAGATCGAAAGCATAAGACCCGGGTTGGACTTTAGCAGGCGGTTGACCACGGTGCTTTTGCCCACGCCGGAAGGCCCGGAAATGATAACAAGCAGGCCTTTTTTACTCTTGCTCTTTTTCAAAGAAGCTCCAAAAACCTTGACTACTCGTAATATATATTATAGCATAATAGAGATTTTATGCTCAGAAACAGAATGAATATCCTCATCCTTGCAATTATTGCCGTAACGGCGCTGGCAGGGTGCAGCGGCAACACTATCAACACCCCGGGTTATTATTCCGGCCCGGGAGGAAGTTCCTTTGCCACCGCCATCGCTCCCAATTATGGGACCGGAGCTTTCGACAAATATTCTTATTCCGTCAACTACTGCGACATCTACTGTTCTATCAGCGCTCCGACCGATGAACAATGGTTCTTGATCCCTTCTGTTTCAGGAGGCTACGGGATCACCGTTACAATAACAAAACAGAGCGGGGAGTTGCCCATCACGATATACGGGGAGCTTTACGACCAGTCCGGAAGCCATATATCGGGAGGAGGAGAGATAGTTTCTCCTTCTTCAGGTCTGTCCGAGACCTATTATCTTTCCCCTTCAGCACAGAACTACGCTCTAAGGGTCCGCGGCAACGGAAGCCAGTCGTTCGGATTCAAGGCTACCGTGATCTATGGCAGCGGAGTGTCATACTAAGCCGTGATCGCAGCTTGATCTGATCCGATATTATGGAAAGGAGTATTAAGCATGAGTGGCGGAGTATCCCCCATCTACAAAGGGCTTGGCGGATTAAAGACCAGAAGGCCGGAAGGGGCAAAGGTCCCGGCTAACGCAGAGCCCCTTGTCAAAAGCATGGAAAATGCCTGCACCTACACACTGGGTTCAAGGGGCTTAGCCAATAATGACTTTTGGGCAGAGGTGAAGAACTTGTACAACAGGACCTGGCTCGGGAAAAGGCTCCCAATAAAATAGAGGGCTTTAAGCAAGCCTTTTGCTTATCTCCTCGGTGAGTTTTTTTACGCCCTCATAAAGGCCTTCGCCGTACTTGCTCTGTTTAAAGAACGGGACTATGGTCTCATCCAGAAGCTTCTCCGTGAATTCCTCGCTTATCCTGCTCTCAAGGCCGAACCCGATCTCAGTCTCTATCCTGCGCTCGAACATAGAAACGAGTATAAGTATGGCCTCATGTTTTTTCTTGCCAAGTCCCCATCTGTTAAAGAGATAAAATGCATAGTTTTCGGGTGGCATCGGTTTGGTGGTGCCGATCACGGTCACTACTATCTCTATGCCGCTCCTTCTTTCAAGATCGGTAGAGAGCTTTATCAGTTTGCCCATGTATTCCCCGCCTATAACGGCTTCATAATCGTTAACAAGTCCGATCTGCTTTGGGGGCAGCGGATACTTTTTAAAATCGAACTTAAACCCGCAGGCACAGCCCTTTTTCCATTCCGGAATTGACGCTTTGCATTTGGGACACTTCATTAACTGGTTCCTCCTTTTAGCCGCCTGTGGCCAGCAGCCGCGCCAAGTCTTCGGACAGCCCGGCCTTTTTCATCTTTTGCTGAACAGCGGCAATATCATATTCGGCTCTTTTGATCTCAATAGTCTTTTTAGCAGCATCATATAGCCCGAACGACGCTCTGGGGTCCCCGTCCCTGGGCTGACCGACGCTCCCCGCATTGATTATAGCCTTATAGATCCTTGACACATCTATCATCTGCCCATCCTTCAAAACAGCCGCATCGTATGAACCGCCGATGTCTTTTTGTATAATGAAAGGCTTGTGGGAGTGTCCCACAAAACAGAGGGTCTTTTCTAGCACGCTGAAAGTGGGGAGGCTTTCCCTTACGCTGGTTATATATTCATGCAGCTGGTTCTTTAGGCTGCCGTGGACCCCGACAAAATCATCTTCCGAGATCTCAAGGGGGAGACCTTCTAGGTAATCCAGGTTCTCTTTCTTCATGTTGGAAAGTGCCCACATCACCGCTTCCTGGCCGTCCTGAGGAAAATAGCTCATATCTATCTGCCCCAGCACCGCTTTATCGTGATTCCCGGCAACACAAAGGGCTTTTTTTTCTCTGATTATCTCAACGCACCTGTCCGGGTCGGGCCCGTAACCCACTATATCACCGAGACAAATCAGTCTGTCAACATCTCCCATTTTTGACAGGACCGTTTGCAAGGCTTCGAGGTTGCCGTGGATATCCGAAATGACGCCGTATCGCATGGATAAGGGAATTATAATTCTATCAGGGCGCAATGACAACAGGGGTGATAAGAAATACCACATCTGTTTTTGTCTTTTCCTTGGTCCTCTTAAGAAAAAGCTCCTTTATGACGGGCAGGTCCCCCGCCAAAGGCACTTTTGAGATGTTTTCCCTGTCCGTTTCGTTGATAAGCCCTGCCACAACTATGGTCTGGCCGCTTTCAACCCTTACCGAAGTGCTGGCATTTCTGGTAGAAATAACGGGAAAATCCCCCGCCGCGGTCGTTCTCCATTCAGAGATAGAACTTACTTCGGGCTTGATCTCTGCCGTTATCATGCCGTCCCCGCCGATGCGCGGCAGTATTTTTAGGCTGACCCCCGCATCAATATACTGTACCGCCCACTGGGTCACCCCTGCAGACCCGGAAACAGGGACCGCGTACGGGATCCTGTCCCCTATATTTATTGACGCCTCCAGGTTATCAAGCGTCGAGATCCTCGGGGATGCGATAAGTTTTGCTTCTCCTTTTGACACAAGTGCGCTTAAAACCGCCGGGATGTCACCCACCCTGACCTTGCCTTCCTCTGGGACGATGGTGACCTTGACCCCGCTGCCCCAGGCAAAGCCTATGGACCTAAGCCCGCTTTCGCTTATCTCCATTATCCTGCTCTCTATCGTGATCTGCGGGACCGGCCTGTCCGCGGAGGTAAGTATTTTTTTCATCTTCCACATATCGGCGGGCTTACCCTTTAAGATGACGGAACTTCCTTTTTCCCCCTCCATGGCCAGGGCCTCGGGAATAAGCCTCGAAACTATTTCCGATGCCTTTTTGCCGGACAGGTATTTCAATTCCATTACCTCAAAGACCGGAATTAGTTCTTCGGGCGAAGCCGCCGGCTCTTTAAAGACAAGGCCGTCTTCGGTCGGGGCCTTTTCCTGCCCAACTCCTTCGGGTGTGGGGATTTTCAACACTTCGGCGGGTGGACTCTCCTCTTCGGAAGACTTAACGATCTCTATACCCGGATCGTTTGAACACGCGGATACGGTCAGCAGCAAAAGGAACAGAAGGCCAAGGGCTTGTTTCATGCCTGCATCTCCTTACGGAGGCTACAAGCAATTTACGCGCCACGGTTACTTTACCAGGGCCCCGTCCTTTAGGACCAACTGTCCTTTAACGATGGTATGCAGCACCCGGCCTTTAAGTTTCCAGCCGTTAAACGGAGAATTGGAGCTTTTTGAAGCGAATTTTGAGGTATCGACCGTAAATTCCCTGCCAAGGTCAGCGATCGTGATATCCGCATCAACCCCGGAAGAAAGCGTGCCTTTTTTTATCCCGAGTATCCTTGCCGGATTAAGGGACATTTTTTCGACCAACTGGCCAAGCGTCAGGATCTTGCTGTGCAGCAGTTCCGAGACCGCAAGCCCAAAGGATGTTTCGAGCCCGTCTATTCCCGAAGCCGCAAGGGCAAACTCGGTGTTCTTTTCATCGATCGTATGGGGGGCATGGTCGCACGCTATCGCGTCTATTGTGCCATCCTTTAATCCCTGTATGACAGCCTCCACATCCTTTTCGCCGCGCAGCGGAGGGTTGACCTTTGCGTTGGTATTATAGCCCTCGACCTCGGTCTCTGTAAGGCAAAAATAATGAGGGGCTGTTTCGCAGGTTATGCGGATGCCTTCCTCCTTTGCCCTTCTTATCCTTGCCACAGAACCCGCGGTAGAAACATGGGCTATATGCACCCTGCCAAACTCCCTTGCAAGACCTATCTCCCGCTCTACCATTATCTCTTCGGCAACGCAGGGATATCCCTTAAGGCCCATTATCGTGGAAAGAGAGCCCTCGTTCATCTGCGCCGCCTGCGTTAGAGAGTGGTCTTCACAGTGGGAAATTATGACTTTGTTGAATTGCACGGCATATTCGAGGGCCCTTCGCATCACATCGGAGCGCATCACGCATCTGCCGTCATCCGAAAACGCGACCGCTCCCGCCTTTGACATAAAACCCATTTCGGAAAGTTCCTGCCCTGCCTGCCCTTTGGTGATAGAGCCGACCACGAAAACATTGACACAGCCCTCAGACCTGGCCCTTGACAGAACATATTCGACAACAGAGCTGTTGTCTATCACCGGCTCGGTGTTGGGCATGCAGGCAATAGAAGTGAAACCTCCCGCAGCGGCAGCCCTGGACCCCGAATAAATGGTCTCTTTGTCCGGTCTGCCGGGGTCGCGGAGGTGAACATGCATATCCACAAGTCCCGGCATCACAACCTTGCCTTTTGCGTCAATTACCTCGGTATTCTGTGAGGACTGTATGTTTTTTGCAACATCCTTTATCTTTCCGTCCTCGACAAGAACATCCCTTTCTTCGTCCAGCGACGAAAAGGGATCGCAGACCCTGCCGTTCTTTATCAAAAGCCTCGTCAAGCTTTTTCCTCCCCCGCCTCTTCTTTTTCATTTAACTTCTGGAGCGCTTCTTTTGCCGCGTGCTGCTCGGCCTCTTTTTTTGTCCTGCCCCGTCCCGAACCGCACTTTTTCCCTTTGACCTTGACCGCTATCCAGAAGATCTTCTTGTGTTTGGGCCCGAGTTCCCTGGTAACCTGGTAGAAAGGCAGCCCCCACTTATTCTTCTGGCATAGCTCCTGCAGGGCTGATTTGTAATCTATGATAAAGTCCTTGGCGCTGGCCTTTGCTATCTGTTCCTTGAGCAGCCTTATGACGACCTCCGCCGCGCTTTCGAGCCCCCTGTCAAGATAAAGAGCGGCGATCGATGATTCAAGGGCATTGGCCAGGTTGGATTTTTTGAGCTCTCCTCCCGAGGCCCTTTCGTTCTTGCCCAGCAGAAGGTATTTGCCTATGCCCAGTTTTTTAGAGATCTCCGACAGCGCCAGATCGGACACAACGGCCGCCCTGATCTTGGTAAGGTCCCCTTCTGCCAGATCCGGAAAATTCCTGAAAATATGGTCGGAGATCACAAGTTTAAGCACAGCATCGCCTAGGAATTCCAGTCTTTCGTTGTTCTTGATATCCTGGCGGAGCAGTTCGTTGCCAAAACTGCTGTGGGTCAGAGCCTGGTCAAGTATTCCCGTATCTAAAAATGAGGCGCCGAGCTTTTCCTGCAGTTCGTCCAAAGCCTGCTTTCTTGCGGGGATGGTCATTTGACATACAATTTTACAGTATGTAGAATAAATTATCAAGAATGCCGCGCGATCCCATATATAGAACGGAGGCTTTATGAGAGGAACTCTTTCGCCTATTTTAAGCCATCTGGTCCAGACCACCATAGCAGCCGTCGGCGCAAAGGAAAAACTGAACCGCCTGATAAATAAGTACCGCAAGATGCTGAGGTATGTTACAGGCGGGATGAATGTTTCCGAGATCAGGTTCGGCCTGGCCGACCTTTTGATAACCCGCGACGATCCGGGCGACTGGAAAGAGGCAAAAACGCATTACGATTATGTCCTGGAAAAGGCCGCTTACGGCTATCTGAGATCGGCCGCCATGGTAGGGAAAGCCGAACTTGCGATCAGGTCCGACAACAAAAAAGAGGTAGATGAGGCTATCGAGTATACGGAGCGCGCGTTCAATGCTCTTGTTTCTCTTGTGGGCAAAAGCGATTTTTACAGCATAAAAGCCCTGGTCGTTGGGGCCGAACTCCGCCTCAAGCGCGCAGCAGCGGGGGACGAAAAAGAAGCGCTCAAGCTTTTTGAAAAGGCTCTCAAAGATGAAATGGCCGATCCGTATTTCAGGGCAAGGGCAATAGTTGAAAAAGAGGAGCGCATACTCTACAGCGGCAAATTTGACATAAATAAAGAGATACAGCTGTGCCACAGCGCCATAGAACTGCTAAAAGAAAGACCGTATGACTATTTTGCGGTAAAAGCAAAACTTCTCCAGGGAGAGTTCATAGCCCGCAGGATGGCACGCTACGACAAATCGAGAGCGACCGGCATATTTATGGGAGTGATAGGAACAAAAGAAGCCGACGCGGACCTTCAGGCCAGGGCAAGGCTGGACCTGGCCGAGATATCCGAGCCAAAAAAGGCAAATATCCTGATAAAAGAAGTGCTTTCCGCCAAGAGTATTGACGGCTACCTCGTTGAAAAGGCAAAACGGCTGAGAAAGGAACTGAAGGCAAAGAAATAATGGGCAGGACCATAGCAGAAAAGATACTTTCAAATCACAGCGGAAAAGACGCAAAAGCCGGAGATATCGTAATTGCCGATCTTGATTTTATGATCGGCCAGGACGGCACGTCCGGGGTGGCTATCGATGTTTTCAACAAGATGGGGGGCAAAGGGGTATCTGACCCCAAAAAGATCGCCATCATAATAGACCACAGCAGTCCGTCGCCGAACGAAGGCGTTTCTGCCATACATAAAAAGATCCGGGAATTCACTTCAAAATACGGCATCAAGCTTTATGACATCGGCTGCGGGGTCTGCCATCAAATAACCCCGGAAATGGGACATGTTGTTCCAGGAGACCTGGTGATAGGCGCCGATTCACACACCTGCACTTATGGAGCTATAAATGTTTTTTCTACCGGCATAGGTTCAACGGACCTTGCCGCCGGAATGATATCCGGAAAACTCTGGTTCAAAGTGCCGCAGACCATTCAGTTTCTGGTTAACGGCAAATGGCCGAAAGGAGTCTATTCAAAAGATCTGATACTAAAGATCATCGGAGATGTCAGGGCTGACGGAGCAACGTATTTGGCTTCTGAATTTGTAGGAAGCGCTATTGACGATCTCTCCGTTGAGGCAAGATTTACTATCTCTAACATGGCAATAGAAATGGGAGCAAAAGCCGGCTTGATGAAAGCCGATAAAAAAGCGCTTGAATGGGTCAAAAAACATTCGGCAAGGACTCCGCAACCGGTTGAATCTGATAAAGACGCTGTTTTTTCTGCCGTAAAAGAATATGATGTTTCAAAACTGACCCCGATGGTCGCCAAACCGCACACCGTTGATAATTTTGCTCCCATTGAAGAAGTTGAGGGCACAGAGATACAGCAGGGGTTCATCGGGACCTGCACAAACGGCAGGCTTGAAGACCTTGAGATCGCGGCAAGCGTTCTTAAAGGTAAAAAAGTTAATAAAAACTCGAGACTCATTGTTGCCCCGGCTTCAAAACAGATATTTTTGGATGCAATGAAGAAGGGGATTGTAGAAACGATAATCGAAGCCGGAGGAGTTTTTGTAACACCAGGCTGCGGTCCGTGCGTTGGTACTCATAACGGAGTTCCTTCTGACGGGGAAAAGGCAATTTCTACAGCCAACAGGAACTTTAAAGGCAGGATGGGAAACCCCAAGGCGGAGATATTCCTTGCCTCCCCTGCTACGGTAGCGGCTTCCGTTATAGAAGGAAAGATAGCGGACCCGAGGAGATATCTGTAATATGAAACTACTTGGATTTTCACGCAAACTAAAACAGGAAAATGATATCAACACCGATTACATAATTTCCGGCAGGTACAAATTCAAGATCCAGGACCCATATGAACTAGCAAAGCATGTGATGGAAGACCTGGACCCGGAATTCTATTCAAAAGTAAAAAAAGGTGACTTTCTTGTGGCCGGCACCAATTTCGGCTGCGGCTCTTCACGCGAGCAGGCTCCCATGGCAATAAAGTATGCCGGCATATCTGCTGTGTTGGCAAAGTCTTTTGCCCGCATCTTTTACAGGAACTGCTTTAATCTGGGACTTCCTCTCATCGAATGCGATACAGATCAAATCTCCGACGGTGATGAGCTGGAGATAGACCTTGATAACGGAGTGTTGAAGAATAAAACCAAGAACAAGGATATTAGAATAAAGCCTTTCCCTCCAACAATGCAAACTCTGCTGTCAGATGGGGGTCTGGTGGAACATTTTAAGAAACACGGGGGGTTTGAACTGTGACAGGGGAACTTGCCATAACGCTTCAGTTGATACTGTCAGCGGTCCTCGGGGGTGTTATCGGGTTTTTCAGGGAAAGGGACAAAAAAGCCGCGGGATTGCGAACTCACATACTTGTCTGCATGGGCTCTACCCTGCTGATGCTGATAGCGGTCCATCTTGCCTCCATATATCCGGGTTCCGATGTAGGCAGGATCGCAGGACAGGTTATAGTGGGCATAGGATTTCTCGGAGCGGGTACGATACTGGTGGACAGGGAAAAAGCTTCGGTCATGGGACTGACCACAGCGGCTTCCATATGGGTATCCGCGGCCATCGGCCTTGCGGTCGGCTGCGGCTTCTACTACGCGGCCCTCATCTCGACACTGATAGTTCTTCTTGTAATCGAGGTCCTGCGCAAGATGGAGAAGAGGTTTATTAGGACGGATAAAGAAGAGTCCTGATCCCTTTTCCCGCGCATCATAAGACGGCTTCTTCAACTTAGAATCCTTTTTTCTTTCACTGGCGCCGAAATTGCTGTATACCCCTTTGTGAGGCAAAAATGGCTGGATAAAGGAGGTAATAGGCGTGGAACATGTTGAGGAATCCCACAGCAAGGCCTTAGTCCCAACGGAAGTCATTGAAAACAAGATCTTCGTGATCAGAGGTCTAAAAGTAATGATAGACAAGGATCTGGCTGTCCTATACGGCGTAACCACTAAACGGCTAAATGAGCAGGTAAAAAGAAATATCAAAAGGTTTCCTCCGGATTTTATGTTAAAACTATCAAAAATCGAAGCTGAGATCGTTCTTGGCATACAAAATCCTTCAAGGTCGCAATTTGCGACCTTAAAGAATGGAGGTAGAACTCCTCTTAAGAGAGGTCAACATATAAAACATCTTCCCTATGTCTTCACAGAACAGGGGATTGCTATGTTATCCGGGATCCTCAACAGCGACCGGGCCATTATTGTAAACATCGCCATTATGAGGGCTTTTGTCAAACTGAACTGGATGATCTCAAGAAACAAAGAGCTTGAGCGCAAATTTAACGAACTTGAACACAAGGTCGAGCGCCATGATGTCGACATCATGAACATATTCAACGCCATCCGGCAGCTCATGAAAGAAGAGGAAAAACCTAAAGGAAAGATCGGATTTGCCAGGGATTGAAGGGCCGAGAAAGAGCAGGAGAGCACAGAGAGCAGGAGAGCGCGGAGAGCAAGAGTAGGAGGTGAGAAATGTCTAATTATAGAAAGCTTATTGTTTGGCAAAAAGCGGACAAGCTCGCTACCCTTATATATGAGGCTACAAAATGTTTTCCAAAACATGAACTATTTGGGATAACTTCTCAACTTAGAAGATCTGCTTTGTCGGTTCCAACTAATATAGTAGAGGGCTATAGCAGAAAGAGCAGAAAGGAATTTAAACGCTTTATTGATATAGCACTTGCCTCACTTTGCGAATCCGAATATTTGCTGTATTTTTGCAAAAATATTGGTTATTTACATCAAGACACATCAAACATTGATAATCTGCTCACAGAAACGGACCGACTGTTATGGAGTTTCTATTTAAACCTGTAAGAAAGAGCGAGAGAGCAAGAGAGCAGAAGAGCAAGAGGGAAAATCCAATGTATAAAGGATTCTCATCCCGCTCCTGCTCTCCCATACTCCTGCCCTCCTGCTCTCCTATGTTATAATTACTTATCATGTTCCACGATTGGACATTGCTGTTCCTGCTGCCGGCCATGATACTGGCGTTCTACGCCCAGTATAAGGTCAGCTCCACCTTTGCAAAGTATTCCAAGATCATGTCGGGCTCGGGTCTTTCCGGACAGCAATTTGCAAAGAACCTGCTTGACAGAAACAGCCTGGGAAATGTCCTGGTAAAACAAACGCAGGGACATCTTTCTGATAACTATGACCCCAGGGACAAGACCCTTAACCTGTCAACCTCGGTTTACGGAGGCTCTTCCGTTGCCGCCCTGGGAGTGGTAGCCCACGAAGTAGGCCATGCAGTCCAGGATTCAAAAGCCTATTTCCCGTTAAAGCTGCGCTCGGCCCTGGTCCCTGTATCAAGCCTCGGCTCGCAACTTTCTATACCGCTGTTCTTTGTCGGCCTGATCTTTGCCATCGGCCCTCTGATGGATGCAGGCATAATTTTTTTCTCGCTGGCGGTCGCTTTTACCGTTATTACCCTGCCGGTCGAGTTCAATGCCAGCAAAAGGGCGTATGCCATGATGACGGAAAGCGGCTATCTGTCCATGGAAGAAGCAGGCCAGGCAAAAAAGGTGCTTAATGCGGCCGCTCTCACCTATGTTGCCGCAACAGCAATGTCCGTGGCTCAGCTTTTGAGGCTGCTTATCCTGCGCGATTCAAGGAGATGAACGACACGATCCTGCTCTTTGGCCCCACCGCCTCCGGCAAAACAGACCTTTCGATAGAACTTGCACAGCAGATCAACGGCGAAATAATCTCGGCCGATTCCATGCAGGTCTACCGTTATATGGACATCGGCACCGCCAAACCAACAAAAGAACAAAGAAAAAAGATCCCTCATCATCTTATAGATATTGTTGATCCGGATGAAGAATGGACAGTATCTGATTTTATTCAGAGGTCTAACCGTTTTATCCGGGAGATCAGAGAAAAAGGAAAAACTCCTATGATCGTTGGCGGTACAGGACTTTATCTGAATGCCTTTATAAACGGTTATTCCTTCCCTATCGCGGCAAAGAATGAAAAGATAAGAGAAAGATTATCAAAAATGGGAACGGCGGACCTGTATAAAAAACTGCAGGATGTAGACGCCGACGCGGCAAAAAAGATCGATAAGAACGATAAAAAACGCATCATCCGGGCCCTTGAGGTGTATGAACAGACTGGGATGCCGATATCCAGGTTACAGCGCAATAATGTAGGGGCCGGTCGCGACAGGCCCTTACGGTTGATATGCCTCGACCTTGATCGCACAATATTATACGACCGCATCAACCTCCGTGTGGACAAGATGATAACGGACGGATTGATCGATGAGGTCAAATCTTTATTATCTAAATACGGCAAAGTAAGGGCGAATGATAATTCGCCCCTGCCTTCCCTGCAGGCACTGGGGTATAAAGAGACCATCGGATACCTTGAAGGAAAATACGGACTTGATGAAATGACCGGGCTCATCAAACAAAAAACACGCAATTTTGCAAAAAGACAGCTGACCTGGTTCAAAAGGTTCGAGAATGTTACCTGGATAGATGCGCCACACACTCAATATGAGCAGTGTGCGGGAACATATCCACCGGCTGGATCTTTACTGTCTTGTATTTTCCGGAAAACAGCTTAAGGTCCCTTGCCAGGGTGGCAGGATCGCACGAAACATAAATAATCCTTGAGGGTTTAAGTTTAATTACAGATCCTATGACCCCCTGTGAGCACCCCGATCTTGGCGGATCCAGCACAACGACATCAAATTTGGCATCGGTGTCCAAGAACTGCCTGATAATAACCTCTGAAGTCCCGCATTTAAAGAATGCGTTCTTTATGCCGTTTACCCCGGCATTTTCTTTTGCATCATCAATGGCATAATTATTTTCTTCAACGCCCCAGACCTCCTTGGCTTTTTTGGCCAGCCAAAGAGATATTGAACCGGTACCGCAATAGAGGTCAAGAACTGCTTCTTTACCCGAAAGAGAGGCAAAGTCTTCAACAACAGAATACAATTTGAGCGTTTGAACGGGATTGATCTGAAAAAATGACTTGGCAGAGATCTTGAACTCTAAAGGCCCGAGTTTTTCCTTTATCTTTTCCTGCCCCCACAATGGCTTTGTCTTTTCGCCAAGGATGACATTGGTGGACCGGCGGTTTTCATTCACCACAACACCTTTAAGGCCAAACTCCTTTTCCTCCTGCTCAATACTTTTTGTTAATGCGCTTACCAGATTTCTTGACCCTGGGATATTTATTTCTTTAGCCACAAGGCACAGGATGGCTTCTTTGGATGTAAACCCCACCCTTGCCAGGACATGCCTTATCAAACCACTGCCCCTGTCTTCGTCATAAACAGGAATATTGAAGTCGCTTATCAGCTTTTTAACAGCATTGGAAATCTTATTCAAAAAAGGATGCAGAACAAGACAATTATCAATATCAACTATCTCATGCGTTCCTTTCTTAAAATACCCCATTGCCACCATCAGCTGTTTGGAATTTGTAATTTGTGATTTGTTTAGGATTTTGGATTTAGGATTTAGGATTTTCCTGACAGGGTACTGCACTTTATTCCTGTACCCCCAGGGATCTTCCATGCCTACGACGGGCCTCACCACTTCCGGAGAGATCCCTCCGATCTTTTTCATTGTGTCTTTAACTATCTGTTCCTTTAATTTTAACTGTGCGCTGTATTCTATGTGCTGCATGTCGCAAGCCCCGCACTTTTCAAAATACTTGCACGGCGGCTGCACGCGGGACGGTGAAGCGGTAAGGATCTTATGTATCTTTGCGCGGCAATAATGTGATTTTGCTTCAGCTATCCTTATCTCGAGTTCGTCTCCGGGAACACCGTTATCGACAAATACCGTCATCCCGTCTATGCGGGCTATCCCCTGACCTCCTGCGGCCAGAGTCTCTATTTTTGCTTTAACTATCTGTCCCTGTTGCATTGTAAATCTCTACACATTGAATTCAAAACTTATTCTATGATAGCATAGCCGTATAATGGATATCGGCAAGAGAATAGACCTGCATACCCACTCTCTTTTAAGCGATGGGGCGCTTCTTCCAAGCGAGGCAATGAGGTATGCCTCAACTATGGGGTTTGCAGCAATGGCAATTACGGACCATGTGGACTATTCAAATATTGAATCCGTTATCGAAAAACTCCTCTTGTTTTCGGAAAAACAGGGCAAATACCTTGATGTTGTCTTTGTCCCGGGTGTAGAGATAACCCATGCCGACCCAAGGCAGATACCTGAACTCGCATCCGAGGCCAGAAAAATGGGAGCAAAGATCGTTGTCTGCCACGGCGAAACAGTGGCCGAACCGGTGATAAAAGGCACCAATAATGCTGCAGTATCAACAAAAGGGCTCGTGGACATTCTTGCTCATCCCGGAAAGATAACCGAAGAGGATGCGCTCCTGGCAAAAGAGAATGGAATCTATCTAGAAATAACCTCGAGAAAACTTCACAACGCGACAAACAGGCATGTTGTTTCAATCGCAAAAAAGACTGGGGCAAAACTGCTGGTGAATACGGATTCTCACCTGCCGGAAAACTACATAACCCAGGAACAGGCGTACAAACTTGCCAAAAGTTGCGGGCTCAGGGAAGAAGAGGCAAAGCTGGTCGTTAATGACAACCCCAGAGAACTGCTTGAAAAGCTCGGCTTTAGAATTCCTTAAAGCGGATATTGACCGATTCCCCGTGAGCTTTTAATCCTTCTATAGAAGAGAACCTGATCAGGTCCTTTCTTACCCTTGAAAGAGCCGGCTTTGTATAACCTATAACGCTCTGATACTTGACAAAATCCCACACACCTAGAGGGGAAGAGAATCTTGCCGTGCCGTCCGTCGGAAGCACATGGTTGGGACCTGCCAGATAGTCCCCCACCGCCACGGGAGAGTACGGGCCCATAAATACCGCTCCCGCATTGGTTATCTTTCCCAAAAGTGCGTGCGGGACCGACACCAGAAGCTCCAAATGCTCCGGCGCGATCTCATTTGAAAGCCGCGCGGCCTCGTCCAGATCATTTGCTTTATAAAATTTGCACTGTCCCGACTTTTTCAATTTTTTCATCTGGGCTTTTGCATCGCGCAGAATATCATCGGAGGTGCTGATAAGGACGGCTTTTGAGTTAGGATCGTGCTCCGCCTGGGCGGCCATGTCGGAAGAGATGAACCTTATGTCTGCGCTTTCGTCCGCTATTATTACAACATCGCTGGGCCCGGCCAGTTTGTCTATGCCTACTTCTCCAAAAAGCATTTTCTTGGCTAGCGTCACATAAATATTCCCCGGCCCCACTATCTTATCCACTTTTTTTATGGTCCTGGTCCCTATGGCAAGGGCGGCAACTGCCTGAGCCCCTCCCATTTTGTATATTTCCGAAATGCCGGCCTCTTTTGCAGCTGCCAGTATGTACGGGTTCACCTTCTTATTCTTCCCGCAGGGAACGGCGATGACTATCCTTTTTACCCCGGCTATCTTAGCGGGAATGGCGTTCATTAGTACAGAAGAAGGATAAACCGCTCTGCCGGAGGGCACATACAGCCCCACTGACTCTATAGGAATTATTCTGAATCCCAGCACCACATCATCCGGCAGAGTGTCAAACCATTCGCTCTGTTTTTGTTTTTCGTGATAGGCCCTGATATTTCTGGCGGCAAGGCGTATTGTCGAGACAAATTCGCTGCCCACAAATGAGAACGCCTCTTCTATTTCCTGCGGGGCTACGCGCAGCTCCTGTGCCGAGATCTTGATATTCTCAAATTTCTCGGCATATTTGATTATCGCGGCATCACCGGTCTTGCGCACATCAGCGATTATTCTCTTTACTATTGCTTCTTCTTTATTCATTGTACGGGCAAATTCACCAATTGCCCTTACCCTTCTACGCCAACTTCGACCCCTTCTTTACGATCGAATAATCCGCCAGTACCACGCCCTCTCCTATTTCCGCAAAATCCTCGATTATGCAGTTCTCTCCGATTATGCAGTCATGCAGTTTGACATCCTTGCCAATTAAAGAATTCCTTAAAATGACCGAATCCTCTATTGTTGCCCCCTCGCTTATCCTGACAGCGTCCCCTATAGTTGAATGAGGATTTATCCTTGCATTTGCCGCTATCCTGGTGTGCGGGCCGACTATGGACGGCCCCCTGAGTTTGGCCGAAGGACTGATATTTGCTCCTTCGCAGATCCAGACCTCGTTCTGGTTCTTTTTTCCGTCAAAGGAGACTTTGACCTCGCCTCTCAAAATATCCCTGTGGGCCTCAAGATATTTTTTAGGGCTCCCTATATCAAGCCAGTACGAGTCGAAAGAGATCCCGTAAACCGGCTTGCCCTCTTCGAGCAATCTTGGATATAAGTCTCTTTCAAATGAGTATTTTATCCCCTTTCCAAAAGAGGCAAAGATAGAAGGGTCTAGGACATATATACCGGCATTTATCATGTTGCCGGACACGCTTACGCTGTTCCAGCCCGGTTTTTCTATGAATTTTTTTACCCTGCCTTTCTCATCGGTTATTACCAGCCCAAAAGGCGTTGGGTCCTCCACCCTGGTCAGGGCAATAGTGGCCACTGCCTTATTCTTTTTATGAAAACTGATGAGCCTCGAAATGTCCGCATCGGTAAGGACATCCCCGTTAAAAGCAACCATCGGTTCGCTGTCAAAGAATTCTTCGGCATTCTTTACCGCTCCGGCAGTGCCCAGAGGAGATCCTTCTATTGAATAGTAGATCTTTACCCCGAGCCTGCTTCCGTCCCCGAGAAATTCCTCTATGCTGTCGGACAAATAATGCAGATTGACGATTATTTCTTTGATGCCATGCTTCTTAAGAAGTTCTATCTGATGGATGACAAAAGGCTTGTTAACCATAGGGACTATCGGCTTTGGCCTGTTGTAGGTAAGAGGCCGCAGCCTTGTGCCCAGTCCGCCCGCTATTATTATGGCCTTCATTTTTTTGCCAGCGCCTTTTTTAGGTCCTCTATGGCATCAACAGGGGTCGGATCTGTCCCGCCCAGCAGGGCAAGATAAACACTGACATAATCCCCTAAATGAATAAGAGACAGGATCTTTTCTAGTTTTGATGAGCCTTGCGCCCAGACCTCTTCAACGGGGCTTGCCCCTTTTTCCAGAAGGCCTTTTGTTATTTCAAATCTTAATTTGACCCTTTTGTTGTCCGACGCATCCCTCAAGAAAAGCGCATGGAAACCGCATTTTTTGTTGCTCTTTAGCCCCAGGTTGACCAGTTCGTTATGGTTAAGCTCCGGGAACACGTTCTGGAGAGCCGTCATCTTGCTGTTTTCACTTAGCTGTGTCTTCCATCTGTATGCCGCCGATTCTGTTCCCATAAAGGAACCAAAAACAAGAGGTATCCTGTCCTTAAGCAGCAGCGCAAGCTTTTTTGCCGGGTTCTTGTAAGAAGGGTTCCCCATACGGTATTTGAGCTGGGTCCTTTTTAGAAGGGTGGCAGCCCTTTGGGACTCACGCACCAGTCCTTTAAAGCCTGCTCCATCCAGAATGTGCAGCATCGGGACCAGCATGTAAGGAAGCGCGGATCTAGGAGGCAGTCCTGCCGGAATGGCTAAAGTGCTGAGCTTTTTCGACTTTGAGATACCGCTAATGCGGCCTCCGGAAGTGACAGTAACAATGCGGCATTTTTTTGAAACGGCTTCATTAAGCACAGAAAGGGTCTCTTCCGTATTGCCCGAGTAGCTTAGGATAAAAACCAGGGTGTTCTTGCCGGCGCTTTTGGGAAGGCTGTATCCTCTAACCACCTGCACAGGGCAAGAGAACCTGTCAAAAAAGATGGTTTTAATGATGTCCCCTGCCATGGCGGAGCCGCCCATACCCGCTATTATTACTTCGTCAAATCCGCCTTTTAGCCTGATGCCGCTGGAATCGCTTATAAAAAGAGCGTCTTCCATCATGTATGGGAAGCTGTCCACAAGGCACATCATATCGCTCTTGTCTATCTTGAACACTTTTTCCGGATCATCGAGTATTGTTTTCATGCTACTTTGTAAAGTCTATCCTCCACTGGCTGGGCGTAGCCAGGTCCCTCGTCGCGTTCCTGAGGTCCCTGAAGCCTATCAGGATCGATGCCAGGTCCCCGAAATTGGCATACCAGCTCTGCGGCACATACACAATGTCTCCCGGCAGCATGCTTACCTCTTCGACCCCTTTTCCCCAGTCAAAGAACCTTCTCATGCCGACTTTGATAACAGTTGGACTAGAAGGGTTCCCTCTAAGCACTGCCACGCTGTCGGAAGCGGCCACTTTGGCAAAACCGCCTGCCTGGGCAATGTAATCGGCTATGCTGGCCTCTTGAACATACGGTACCGGACCTGGCTTATTGACAAGTCCCAGCACATATACCTGGTTGTAGATCTGCGGAACTATTATGGTATCGCCGTCTTTTATCATTCTGTTCTGCTCTATATCCGTTTTTGAGACCAGTTTTCTTAGGTCAACAAAGGAGGCTTCCTGACTGGAGCCATTTTTGCGGAGTATTTTGATATTGCCCATGTCCGAAAGCGCGGTAAACCCCCCCGAAGCGTTTATAAAGTTCATGACCCTTAACTCTTCTGCATTCCCGTCAGGGATCCCGTACATTCCGGGGCGGGACACTTCCCCCATTACATAGGCTTTAATGGTTTTCGGGGTTTTTATCAGGACCTTGACTTTCCCGCCCTTCAAATAAAAGCTCAGGCCCCTGTCAAGAACATCCTCCAGCTCTGCTATGGTCTTCCCTTCGACCTTGATGGCCCCCACCATAGGAACATAGATCCTTCCATCGCGGGACACCGTGACCGCATGCTGGTCGATAAGAGTGGTGGCTACAACACCCACACCTACGGGATTGACCACCAGAAGGTCCGGATTGCTGCTGTTCCAGGCCCTTATCTCCAGGACATCGCCTGGGCCTATGACATAGTTGTCTCCCATGTAGGAAAAAGCCGGAGCCAGGACGCCGGCAAAAAAGATCAAAGCCGCAGCTATTATTCTGGAAAGCATCTTATTCCCCCTTCCCGGTTTTCTTGACCGTTTCGGATATCTTTCCTTTTAAGATCTCACGCGCTTTTATCAGTTGCACATCCTTTGCAGGGTCTTTGTCCATGACCGGCTCATCATCATCTTCTTCTGAAACGGCCTCTTCCGTTCCGTTTGAAAGGTCCCTTTCCCTGCCTGTTTTGACAATTATATCCGGAATTATGCCTTTTTTCGAGATGTCAAGGCCGCTCGGCGTCTGGTATTTGGCTATCGTCACAAGTAGAGCTGATCCGTCCTGGAGCTGTCTTATATTCTGGACAGAGGCCTTGCCGAAAGAGTGATATCCGACTATGGTGCCCACATGGTTGTCCTTTATCGCCCCAGCAAGGATCTCGGAAGCGCTTGCGCTGCTCTGGTCTATCAGGACCACCAGAGGTTTTTTCCAGATGCCAGGGCCGTAGGAATATATGACATCCCTCTGCCCGTCCCTGTCAACGGTGGCAACGATCGGAAGGTCTTTGTTAAGGAACATATTGGAGATCTCCACCGCGTTGGCAAGAAGTCCTCCGCCGTTGCCTCTCAGGTCAAGGATGAGCCCTTTCATCTTTTTGCCTTCCATGAACTTGATGGCTTTTTCCATTTCTTTGTTAGCATTAAGGTTCTCAAAAGTGTTCAATTTTATATACCCGCTGTCTTTATCGAGGACCTTATACTCCACGCTCTTAATGGTGATCTTGTCCCTGATGATCCTGTATTCTTTTTGCTTTTTCTCTTTGCCTCTCAGTATCCCGATCTTCACCGCAGTGCCTTTGGGGCCCCGGATCATACTTACCGCTTCTTCAAGGCCCATATCCCTGGTTGGCTTGCCCTCTATGGTAACTATATGGTCCATTGCTTTTAGCCCGAGCCGGTCAGCCGGGGTGTCAGGAATGGGGGAAATGACTATCAGCTTTTTTTTCTTGAGTCCTATGTATATCCCTATCCCGCTGTACGAACCGTTGAGCCGGGCTTTCATCTCTTTGAAGGCAGGCGGCTCCATGAACCTCGTGTATGGATCATCAAGCCCTTCGAGGAACCCTCTTATGGCCCCGTAAACCATCTTTTTGTCATCAAGGTCCTTTTCTACATGATCGCTTTTAACGATGTCAATTACCTGAAGAAAGACCTGTAATTTGCTGTTCAACTCATCCGCCGCCCTTACTCTCTGCGCTCCGGAAACTGCAAGAGCGATCAATAAAAGCGCCAGGGACATCGCAGCCCAGTTTATAAATCCCTTCCTCTTCCTATTTTCCATGCTTTCCCCTTACCTTGGCAGCCAGCTTACAGGATTTTTTGGAACGCCTTCTTTTCTTACTTCAAAATGCAAATGCGGGCCGGTTGACCAACCCGTGCTTCCGACCAGCCCAAGCACCTGGCCTTTTGCCACCTTCTGGTCCTTTTGCGCATAGATCCTGGACATGTGCGCGTACAGAGTGGAAATACCCTTGCCATGGTCAAGTATGACCAGTTTTCCATATCCTCTCCACCATCCGGAGTATATCACTTCTCCCCCGTCAGCGGCTTTAATGGGGCTGCCGTGCGATGCGGCAATATCAAGACCGGTGTGGAAACTCCTTCCGCCCCAGATAGGGCTCCTCCTATATCCGAAGGTCGAAGTTATTCTGCCGTAGAGAGGCCAGATGAATGTCCCGGTACCCTGGGGGCCGGCCAGGCCTTTTGCCTTGCGTTCCGCAAGCATTTTCTTGACCATGTTCTCTATCTCTTTTGAGCTCTGTTCCAGTTCCGCAATGTTCTTTTCATACTCGCGCTTTCTCTGTTCGAGAGATTTGTAGACCTTCTGTTTTTCTTCTGCCAGATTCTCGATATATGTTTTCTTGCTCTGTATGTTCCTTGCAAGCTTTTTTATCTCTATGGTCACGCCTTCCAGCTCTTCCTTGGTAGAACTGAGCTTTGAGTGTTCCTGCGTAAGCTGATCCACGATACCAATGTCCCTTCCGATGATCTTCTCGAAAAAGTAAGAACGGCTTATGAAGTCGGCCAATGTGTCGGCGGTCAGAAGAAGCCCGAAAAGATTTACTCCGCCCGTTCTGTATATTTCGTTGAGCCTTTTTGAAAAAAGTGCGCTCTTTGAATCCATTTTTGCCTTTGTTTCAGCAAGCGAACCTCTAAGGTATCCGATCTTGTTCTCGTTCCTCTGGATCTGGTCCTGCGCCCTTGAGAGCTGGCCTTTTGTCACTTTGAGGTCTCTGTTGATAATGAAAAGCCTGTTTATTACGCTTTCTTCCTGCTGTTTTGTCTCTCTCAGCTTGCGCCTGCTCTGCTCCAGCTTTTTATATATTTCATCCAGCTGGTCCTGTTTTTCTTTTAGAGAATCCTTTGCATCCTTGTTCGCATATGCCTGCATTGTCCATGCGGACAAGGCAAAGACAAAAAAAATAACAAGGACAGCGACCGCTCCCGCTTTTGTTTTTGCATGATTAAACATCAGGGATTTTTTTAGATGATAACACACCGCACAGGTCATTTCAAGAAAGAAAAGGCCCCCGGGTTGCGGGGGCCTTAGTAAAGCCGAAGTGTTGCCCGGTCAGAACAGATAGCTGTATCCGACCGCTGCCGACATGGCTTTCAGCGCCGGCTGAGATGAGGCGTATTTTATCCCTCCATAACCAATTTCACCGTAGATACATCCGAAATCCTCAACAACATAGTTGCCTCCAAGGGCCGCCTCGATACCCCACGAACCGGTCCTGCCCGCATTCACTTTCCACGGGTAAAGGAAAGAACCCGTAACATACCAGTCTATCGGCATATCCTCGGATTTCAACATATCCAGAGCATATACAAATCCAAGCCTGAGGTCGGAGATCTTATAGCTGTCATTGCCGTTGGGATTGGTTCCGGTAAGATAGTCGCCTCCCACTCTGATCTTGACCCCGGACAGCAATCCGGAGATAGGATAATCAAGGTCCACTATCATGCCGGTGGCGCCTGCCGAAAGTCCGATCTTGGCTCCCAGCGAAATCCCGCTGCTTTTTACGGGAGCAGCCTTGGCTTTGGATGATTCCTGGGCAGGGCTTATCGGTTTTGGAGCGGGCGGCACCCATGGAGCAGCGGCCTCTGTTTCTTCAGATTCCGCCTTTGCCTTGAGGGCTTCCCATCTTTTCAAAGTGGCCTTCTTTTCCGCCTGCATCTGTTTCATTTTCTTGGTGTTGCCCTGTTTCCTGAACTTTATGATCTTAGCGTCTACGACTTTGAGGTATTTTCTTACAGCCTGTTTTTCTTCCTCAAGAGTCCTGGCAAAAGAGGTGGACACGATCATCAGGGCAAATGAAACCATGAGCGCTACTGCCAATAACTTTTTCATTCTTTCACCACCTTTCGGGTTCGACAAAACTTGATTTATGCTAACTCTAAACCCTTTATCTTGTCAAGGGCCGCAAACCGTCAGGTGCCGCATATTTTAATTTTTCCCCAGACCCCTATTTTGTCGTCCTTAACTATAAGGACTCCGTGCAGGCCTCTGATCTTTTTTGCGGCCAGCACGCCCTTCTCAAGGTCCTTTCCGGTCTTTACGGCATTGCCGATGGCTGTTGCGGCGGCATCGGCAAGAGCGGCAGACCTTGCACAAACTGCCACAGCATCCGCGCTCCCAAAACTGAGCGAGTGCCCTACTGTACCGGAAGAAGTGCAGATCCCTATCGGAGTATCTTCGGGACCTATCTCAAGCGCTATCCTGCCGGAAAAAGGAGAGCCGCCGGCAAGAACGGATACTCTGCGCGGGATAGAGCTCTTTATATAGATATCCCCGCCGTTCTCAACTATCACCTGCTTTGAATATTTAAGAAGCCTTTTCCCCACATATTCGGCCACGGCGCCAGCGACCGCAGCCATGGGCCCTACACCGGTTTTTTTTGAACACCTGAGCATCTCTGCTACTATTTTAGGCGCTCCTATATCAGAAGGCAGAGGGACAAAACTTTTCTCAAAATTGGGGTGTTTTAGTATATATTTTGTGAGGTCGATCCGGGCCTTTTTGACCAGTTCTTTTACTTTTGGGGCAAGGTCCCTGTCCGCGCAGATCAGCAGGTCGGTTTCGGCCTCAACGACCTCAAAAGAGACCAGGTCCCCGGTTTTTACCAGCGAGCGGTATGTCCTTGGCTCATACATTTTTTAGCGCGCAGCAAAGCATCTCGAGCTCTTCTTCAGTATTCATCTCCGTAACGCAAAAAAGCATGTGGTCCTTAAGGCCCGGGTACAGGTCTTCCAGAGGAAGCCCTCCAATTATCCCTTTTTCCGAAAGAAGTTCATTTATCTTCCGTGCCGGCTTCGGCAATCTCACAGCGAACTCTCTGAAAAAGGGCCTGTCAAAAGCAAGAGAGAAACCTTTTATCGATGTTATCCTGCGTTTTAAGTCTTCTCCCTTATTATGGCAGGCTTGCGCCACATCAAGCAGGCCGCCATCCCCTTTTGAGGTCAGATAAACACACGCGGCAAGCGCGCAGAGAGCCTCGTTGCTGCAGATATTGGAGGTGGCCTTTTCTCTCCTTATATGCTGCTCTCTGGTCTGCAGTGTCAGTACATAGCCCGGCATCCCGGATGAGTCCTGGGTTTTTCCGACAACGCGGCCGGGCATATACCTTAGATACTGCTTCTTTACGGCAAAGATACCAAGATAAGGGCCTCCGAAATTCAAAGGGTTGCCTAGCGGCTGGCCTTCTCCGACAACAATATCGGCCCCGTATTCGGACGGGCTGTTCAACACCGCAAGAGAGACCGGGTCCGCGCATGCGACAAAAAGAGCCCCTTTATCATGGGCCGCCTTTGAAAGGTCAAATACTTCTTCAAGACAGCCGAAAAAATTAGGCTGCTGTACGATCACGCAGGCGGTGTTTTCCCCGATGATCTTTTTTGCCGCGGAAAGGTCTGTGATCCCATCCTGGAACGGGACCTCTTTGAGCATTAGTCCGGAACCGGCAGCATATGCGGAAAGGACCCGGCGGTAAAAGGGGTTGACCGCTGATGAAACTACCACTTCTTTTTTCTTTGTATATGAAGAGGCAAGCAGAGCTGCTTCTGCCATAGCGGTAGAAGCGTCGTACATTGAGGCATTGGCCGCATCCATACCCGTAAGGCGGCATATCATGGTCTGGTATTCGTAGACCGCCTGAAGTATCCCCTGGCTGATCTCCGGCTGGTACGGGGTATAGGCCGTGTAGAATTCGGACCTTGAAACAATGTGCTTTACAACGGACGGGATATAGTGGTTATAGGCCCCTGCCCCAAGAAAACTCGGTTTTTTGGAAACGGACTTGTTGCTGCCGCTCAGCAATCTCAGCTCTCTTGCAAGGTCCATCTCACAAAGAGCCTGCGGCAGATCGATCTGAGGGTTCCTGAGCGCCTTGGGGACATCACAAAACAGCTCCTCGACAGAAGCAGCCCCGCAGACCTTGAGCATAGCCCCTCTGTCGTCGTCAGTGTTTGGGATGTAGCTCATCTAAGTACTTCTGGTAGGACGCCAGGTCCATCAGGCTTTCAAGCTGAGAGGCTTCTTTGATCTTCAGTTTTGCGATCCAACCGCTTCCGTAAGGCTCACGGTTGACGAGTTCCGGAGACGAGGACAGGGCGGCATTGACTTTGAGAACGCTTCCGGATACAGGGCTGTAAACGCTTGATACGGCCTTTACCGATTCCAGGACACAGAGCTCCTGTCCGGCCTCAAGCGTTTTGCCGGCCTCCGGCAGCTCTACAAAAACCACATCTCCGAGCTCTTTTTGAGCATAATCGCTCACCCCCACAGTTCCGTCTGGCGCTATCCATTCATGTTCTTTGGTATATTTTATCTCTTCCGGTTTCAAATCATTACCTCCCGCGATCAAGTTTGCTAACTAATTTTAGCATATCTTTTATAGAACGGCAGTTTTACCATTTTTGAGGGGTGCAGTTTCTCCCTGATCTGCACGGTTATTTCTCCATCCGGTAAAACAGAGCCCGGCTCGACATATCCCATAAAGACCGGCTTTTTCAGAGTCGGGGAAAATGTCCCGGATGTTACAGCTCCGATCTTTCTGCCTTTTGATATCAATACGCAGCCCTGTCTGGCTATAGCCTTGTCCAGGACTTCAAATCCGGAGAGCACTTTACTTATGCCTGAGGCTCTCTGCTCCTCCAGAGCTTTTTTCCCGGTAAATTCGCTTTTTCCAAGGTCAACGGCAAAAGAGAGGCCTGCCTCAAGAGGCGTTGTATCTTCGTCCAGTTCATGGCCGTAGAGCGGGAGTCCCGCTTCAAGCCGCAGGCTGTCCCTGGATCCCAGGCCGCACGCTTTTGCGCCTTCAGAAATGAACCCGTCCCACAGCCGGGATGCATAAGACCTGTCAAAAAAGAACTCAAAGCCGTCCTCTCCAGTATACCCTGACCTTGAAGCAAATACCTCTACCCCCAGGACCTCCATCCATACACAATCCCTGTGCTTTAAAGCGGAAAGGTCGGTCTTGGTCAGTTTTTGCACAATAGAAGCCGCCTGAGGCCCCTGGATGGCCACAGCGGTGCTTGAATCATAGAGTAGTTTGAACTTTTTTGAACTGCGGCAAAAATGCGAAAAAACCCTGTCCGCGTTGGAGGCATTGGCTATCACCAGAAATTCGCTCCCGGTCCTGTAAACAAGGATGTCGTCCAGGATGCCTCCTCTTTCGTTAAGGACAAAAGAATACTGCGCGCGGTTGTCCTTTAATTTGGCCAGGTCATTGGAGGTAAGCCTCTGCAAAGCGTCAAAGTCGTCGGTCTTTATCTGGCCCATGTGCCCTATATCAAAAAGCCCGCAGCCCTGTCTGGCGTAATTGTGCTCTTCGATTATGCCTGTATACTGTACCGGCATGACCCAGGAGGCAAAGTCCACCATTTTGGCCCCGAGCCTTAAGTGCTCTTGATAAAGCGCTGTTCTTTTTGGCTCGGACATCCTAAAGTATTTCCCTTAATGATCTGATGAACTCCCTGTTCTGGAAGGGTTTGCCGATCGTGACCCTTATCGCCGTGGGAAGGCCGAACGAGTTTAGAGGCCTTATTATTATCCCCCGCTGCATCAGTTTGACAAAGACCTCTTCTGCGTTCCTTTTGAGATCTATATAAATAAAATTCGCCTGGGTCTTTAGAAAGCTGAGCCCTAGTTTCGACAGTTCTTTATACAGGTATTTTTTGCCCAGGGAATTGTTCTTAATGCTTTTTTTGACGAATTCCGCGTCGTCAAGCGCTGCCAGTGCGGCGATCTGACCGATACGGTTCACATTGAACGGCATTTTGACCAGATTAAGGCACTCTATAAGTTTTTTGCTGGCAACTCCGTACCCCACGCGCAATGCGGCAAGCCCGTATATTTTTGAAAAGGTCTTAAGAACGATCAGATTATCATATTTGCCTATCAATCCGGCAGCAGAAGTGAATTCTTCTCTCTCGCAATAGTCCCCGTAAGCCTCGTCAACGACCACTACTGTGTCTTTAGAGACTTTAGACAATAGATCTTCTATCTTTCCTGCGGCTACTATCGTTCCTGTCGGATTGTTGGGATTGCATAGAAATACCAGCTTTGTTTTACTGTTTATCTTTTCCACAAATCCGTCAATATCGTAAGCATGGTCTTTTAAGACTACATGAAGCGGCTTGCCGTCCATAAGTTTAGTCACAAATTCGTAGACACTGAAAGTATTATCGGACAGAACGGCTTCCTGCCCTGCGCTAAGGAAAGTCTGCGCGATCAAAAGCATGATTTCATCAGAGCCGTTGCCAACCACAAAATTATCGGGAAGAAGGCCGAACTTGTCTGCCAGCGCGTTCCTTAGAGGAACATGGTGCTGGTCGGGATATTTTGAGGACTCTTTGAGGGCCTTTTTAGCAGCACTTAAAGCCTTTGGGCTGGAGCCGAGGGGGTTTTCGTTGGAGGCAAGCTTTATAACACTGCTTAAGCCGAACTCTTCTTTGACATCCTCTTCCTGCTTGCCGGGGATATATTTCGAAAGGTTCTTCAGGCAGTCTCTTGCCAGCTGGCTCATGACAAAAAGATTATATCACATCCTCATCTGGGCTCCCGTCTTCTTATTTTCACTTTCTTTTTATCGCCGTGAAGCTTGTAATAACTCTTGATGGTCTCCTTCTTTATTACCGCACCGTTCTTCTTGACGGTCCTTGTCACCGTGGTCCAGAACGCTCCTGTCTGCACCAGTTTTTCCTCAGGGACCTCGGAAGTCGGATCTTTTGTTGTCACTATCTCATATCTGTATCTTATTGCCGCAGGAGAAAAAGATACTGTCTTGCCCGAGGGAGCACCTATGATCCTGAAGGTCAGCCCTTTCTTGAACGGAACAGCCTGTATCACGACAGGATGCCCGGTATTGTTCCTGAGCTTTAGGTCCGTGGAAGGAGGATAGATCGTAGCGTCCCTTCCCAGAGGGTAGATGGAAAAATACATGCCGTGGTTCCTTCTGTTAACTATCTCAAGGTCCGCCATGAGGGCGCTGTTATAGAGAGTGGTGGCTATCTGGCACGCCCCTCCGCCGTATTCCGGCACCAGTTCATCCCCAATGATCACATAAGCCTCTTTAAAACCTCTTTCCCCTGTGAACTCGCCTATAAGAGGAAGGAGCGAAAAAACTTCGCCGGAGGCCAGAAAGGTATTATCGACAAATGAGGATACCAGATAGATGTTGGAGATCCTGTTTGGCGAATCATGGGTCCCATAGTAGGTGGTGTAACTGCCGATGACCTCGGCGCTGGGAATGCTCTGGAGCATCTCCCGGCTTATCCTGGGACGGGCCAGATCGAGTATTACAGCAGACTCCAAAGCTCCATTTTCCAGAGAACTTTTTAGCAGCAGCCTAGTCTCTTCTCGTTTCAACTGTCTGCCTGTAGTGTGCGGTCTTATGGACACCCTGGTCCTTCCCGACGGGTCCTTTGAGATCAAAAATCTCGCGTTCTCTTTGTCCCTGTCAATATAAGAAGCCACCTGGGCGATAAGGGCCTTCAAATGCAGTTCATTTGCCACCTTCATGACAGGAGGGACCTCTCTCCTTTTCCTGCCAAGCCCGTAAGAAATCCTGCCCAGATAGCCTTCTCTCTGGGAGATCTGTATTACCCTGTCAACTGATTCTTCCGGAAAAAGTATCAGACCGGCCTGCGAGGGCTTGAACTCGTACCTTATCTGGCGTTTGTCCTCTTCCAGGACAAGCGCGGGAAGTCTTTCTATAACACTGTCCGCTTCAAAAGTCGAAAGTCTTAAAACCGCCTCCTGCCTGGTAAGGCCGCTCACCGGCACACTGCCTATGTAAAAGCCCTGATCGATCCTTTCTTCCATATAGAACCGGTCGCCAAAATAGGCGCCAAAAACGACCGCGGAAATGATAAGAATAAGGAGCGCTGCTTTTATGAGAGGGTGCTTCTTCATGTCCTGCTATTTTCCGTATAAATAAAAAACCCCGAACTGCTTCGGGGTTTTTTTATCATCTGTTAGACAACCTACTCTATTATCTTGGAAACTACGCCCGCCCCGACCGTGTGCCCGCCTTCCCTGATGGCAAAACGCAGGCCTTCTTCTATGGCTATGTCTGTTATCAGTTCCACTTTCATGACGATGTTGTCGCCCGGCATGACCATCTCCACTTTATCGGGAAGCTGGATAGCCCCGGTAACATCGGTGGTCCCCACATAGAACTGCGGTCTGTAGCCCGGGAAGAAAGGAGTGTGCCTTCCGCCTTCTTCTTTGGTTAGAACATATATTTGGGCCTCGAACTTCTTGTGAGGCTTGATGGAACCTGGCTTTGCAAGGACCATGCCTCTCTGGATATCATCTTTTTCTATGCCCCTGAGAAGGATGCCTACGTTGTCCCCGGCCAGACCTTCGTCCAGGGTCTTCCTGAACATCTCTATACCGGTGACAATACTCTTTTTCTGGCTCCCGAGCCCGATTATTTCCACCTCATCTCCTACCTTGACCTTGCCTCTACCTATCCTGCCTGTTCCCACAGTGCCTCTGCCGGTGATCGTAAAGACATCTTCGATCGGCATAAGGAAAGGTTTATCAAGATCTCTCTTCGGGTCGGGAATGTAGGAATCAAGAGCGTCCATCAGCTCATATATGGATTTGCACCACTGGCAGTCGGATTTTCCGCAGCCGCATTCAAGGGCCTTTAACGCGGAGCCTTTGACGAACGGTATCTTATCGCCGTCAAATTCATATTTCTTCAGGAGCTCTCTTGTCTCCACTTCCACCAATTCCACCAGTTCCTTATCGTCGACCATGTCCACCTTGTTCAGATATACGACGATGGAAGGGACATTGACCTGTTTGGCAAGAAGGATGTGTTCTCTGGTCTGGGGCATGGGGCCGTCGGCGGCGCTCACCACAAGTATGGCTCCATCCATCTGGGCGGCTCCGATGACCATGTTCTTAACATAGTCGGCGTGTCCGGGGCAGTCTATGTGAGCATAATGTCTTTTATCTGTTTCATATTCCACATGGGCGATAGCGATCGTAATACCTCTTGCTTTTTCTTCCGGTGCGCTGTCGATCTCGTCAAAGGCCTTTGCCTTGGCATAACCTTTTGACGACATCGTTTTTGTGATGGCCGCGGTCAGGGTGGTCTTTCCGTGATCGACATGCCCGATCGTCCCGACATTTACATGGGGCTTTTTCCTCTCAAACTTTTCTCTTGCCATTTTGTTTCCTCCTTGATTTTAATACTGAAATTATATTATACCATAATGCCAGCGTCAATGGCCCCGCGCAACAGCCCGCGATCGGGATTGAACCGATGACCTCGTCATTACCAATGACGTGCTCTACCAACTGAGCTACACGGGCACCTCGACTCCTCGCTTACGCTCGTCGCTCGGTACAAGCCTGCCCTGAGCGAGCGCTAGCGAGTCGAAGGGTCAATTGTCCGCAGGCGGCATTTATATCTCCGCCGGCGCTTTTCCTAATTGTAGCATTTGTGCCGCTCCGCACCAACATGTTTTGGAAGAACTGCAGCCTCTTTGGCGAAGAAGGTTCCAGATCGCTGCCTTCGTGCGGATTGAAGGGTATAAGGTTGACATGGCAGAGCATGTCCTTGAGCATAACAGAAAGCTCCTTGGCATCCTTTATGGAATCGTTGACCCCCATTATCATTACATACTCAAAGGAAACCCTTCTGTTGGTCCTGCTGATATAATGACGCACCGCCTCGATAAGGCTGGAAAGGGGGTGCTTTTTGTTGACGGGCATCAGAAAAGACCTCAAAACATCGTTTGAAGCATTGAGGGATACCGAAAGGTTAAACTGGATCTTTTCGTTCGCCAGTTTCCTTATCTGCGAGGGAAGCCCGCAGGTGGAGACCGTTATCCTTCTGGCGCCTATGTTCATGCAATCCGGCAGGTTTATCAAACGGACCGCTTTCATAAGGTTGTCGTAATTTAGCAGCGGCTCGCCCATTCCCATAAAGACGATGTTAGGGGAGCCTTCTATCCCCTTTTTTATCTGGATGACCTGGTCGGCGATCTCGGCGGGCGAAAGGTTCCTTATATAGCCGCTGCTTCCCGTGGCGCAAAAAACACAGCCCATCGGGCAGCCCGCCTGCGTGGAAACGCAGATGGTGTCCCCTATCTTTACGCTTTCGATCTTTTGACCATCCTTCAATCCAAAAAGGTATTTTTCTACCCGCGCAGGGACGGCCCTGCGCATACCCATTAATGATAATTTATCTGCCGCGGCAATATCCTTCAATTTCTCACGGAGGTCTTTTGACAGGTTGGTCATTTCGTCAAACGAAGGCGCGCCCTTTTTGTAGATCCAGTCGCAGAGCTGCTTTGCCCGGAATTTTTCAAGACCGTTCTCTTTGACGAATTTCTTGATCTCTTCCGCATCAAGGCCGAGGAGGTTAGTTCTGGAATGATTCATTAAAGATCTTGCGCGCCAGGCCGGCATCGACATCAGCCCTTAAAGCCACCACTTCCTTCATCAGCCTTCCTATCTCTTTTGGAGAGGTGATCCCGAGCGAGGATATGGCCTCTTTTATTAATTTACCTGTTTCCTCTTCGGACAGCATCTTTGGCAGATAGTCTTCCACTATCGCCAGCTCCTTCTTAGCCTGATCTGCTTCCGCCTGCCTTGCGTGCTGCGTCATGATATCGACGGTCTCTTTGACGCTTTTGGCATAGGTCAAAAGGATCTTGACCACTTCCTTGTCCGAAAGGTCCCCTCTTGCGTTCACCAGAAGGACCTTGGACTTCATCATGCGCAGCGTTTCAAGACGGGTCTTATCGCCGGACTTCATGGCCGCCGCTATGTCTGAGTTGATGCGGACAAAGAGCTTATCCATGTTTTAATTATACCACAGCCAAAAATATGGTATAATTTTTTCGAGTAAAGGTCGAGGCTTGGCGGCCGCATATGAGCCGCAAAGTCAGAGAAGTTATCAAGGGAGAGATTCATGGCAAAGACGATATTTGTCGGGAATCTGCCGTGGTCCGTTACGGACGCCGATCTACAGACCAAGTTCAGCGAATTTGGCAATGTGATATCGGCCAGGGTCGTAATGGAAAAGTTTTCGGGCCGTTCACGGGGATTCGGGTTCGTTGACATGGATGACGCTGATGCCGACAAGGCCATTTCGGCCCTCACGGGCTACAAATGGGACGGCAGAGAGCTCACCATAAACGAGGCCAAGCCAAAGAGCGAAGGCGCTCCAAGAAGAGACAGAGATTACAACAGAATGTAATTCTGCTTTTTAATGAAGGGCCCTGTATATCCAACCGGTATGCAGGGCCTTTTTCTATCCCCAATGTTATAATGAATGTTATGAGCCGTTGGCCATAAGCCATAGGCCGATACGGGCGCGTAGTTTAGTGGTAGAATGTCTCGTTTACACCGAGAAGGTCGCAGGTTCGATCCCTGCCGCGCCCACCATTTTTTCTTCACAAACTATTGGTGTGCCGTTTTTATTGTCCGCAATTTTCTTCTCATCGATTATTTTTTCGGCGGCGGAATTTTGGCGGGTTTTTTTCGGGTGGGTGCAAAAAACTGTCTCCGTATTTTGTTTTGGCGCGCGCGCTTTTGTTATCGCAGAGCTATTAATCGACGCAGGCGAGCAATTTGCGCCGTAAAATAATACAACCTCTATGGCGTCTTTCGAATAAAGTATTTCCTTGATGTGCTCTTTCATGATCAGCCTTCTTTCCATTTTACCGTCAAATTTAGAAGCGTTAACAACGGTTTGGAGTATTTCCCGGGTCCGATCCACGGTAAAATAACTTTCAAACCCGTTTAGTTCGGCTCCCGCCATCCTATCCTGATACCCGTGATTGAGCGTGAAGATCAAACTATCAAGATATTGTTGATTTTTGGCCATTTTATCAAGATTATCCATAACATATCCATCAAGCCGGTCAACACTAACCGTTCTTGTATCGCAGAATGACCTGTCTCTTTTTACGATGCCGTTACATCTATAATAGAAATATCTGACGCGCCTGCCGTTCTTAAACTTATTCGTGAAAACCGAGCTCATTATGGAGCCGCACTCCCTACATCTTATAGATCCGGGGAACAAGGCATAATTTTGGGCTTTTCTTCCCTTTAATCTGCGGTGATGCAGTTTCTGTGCTTCCTCGAACAGCATTTCCGAAATGATCGCTTCATGGAGACCTTTGTATATTGTGCTGCCTTTGTAGTTGATCTTGCCGGTATAAAGGATGTTTCTTAGGATAAAATCAATTTTTGTATTGGCAAAAGTAAGTTCCTTTCTATAAAACTTCTTCTTGTTTTTGAGTTCTTTGTAGACCGCTGCAACCGAGCCTGTTGAAACATAGGTATCATAAATATGCCGCACTATCTCCGCTTCCTTAGGTTCGATGATAAGCATTTTATTTTCTTTCTTATAACCAAAAGGAGTATGTCCGCTGTTCCACATACCTTTTTTAGCCCGTTCAAACATTTTGTCTCTGATCCTCTCGCTGATGAGCTCACGCTCAAATTGGCCGAAGGTAAGCATGATATTGCGGAGAAGACGACCCGACGGAGTTGAAGTGTCAAATCTTTCGGTGACTGAAATAAAACTGACATTGTGCTGATCAAATATTTCAACGAGCTGATAAAAATCTTTTGGTGATCTGGTCAACCTGTCTATTTTGTAGGACATGACACTATTGATCTTGCCCTGCCGGATATCGTCAAGCATTTCCTGTAAAGCGGGACGGTCTATGTTCGCGCCTGAATATCCTTGATCGGAATAAACCTTAAAGACCTCAATATCGTTCTGGCTCGATATGAACGATCTGATCTTGATCTCCTGCGTCTCACATGAATTAAACTCGACCTCGGCCTGGCCGTCAGTTGAAACCCTCGTATAGATAGCAGCTTTCATACACTTGTCCTCCTTTCACAAATTAAATTCTTGAGTTCCGAGATTAATTCCCGGTGAGCATTGGACAAGTGTAGAAATCTGATGTGACTAAGAAAACGAGGGCACTTTGTTTTTCTTAGTCCATTACAATGTAGGGAACATAAACAACGCTCACAACAATGTAAAACCGTTATATCTGACATGATTATATCACCTCCCCATTGAAAACATAACAATGACAAGCCAGATCAGACGGCAGACAAGCACCGCCGCCGCAAAGGAAGACAACCACAGGAACGCCCCTGGAAACAGCCTGACGAACCGTGTAAAGAGAACCGCGCGAAGGGCCATGAAGGAAAGCAACAACGACAGAAGAGGCAGAAACCAAACGCCTATTGCGGCCAAGAAGAGCAGAAACCGCGGAGGAGCGGGAAACACCGGCAGAAGCAGAACCCCAAACCACACGACCCCCGGCCGCAATGAACTGAACCACATCAGCGCGGACCGCGGAAGGGAAACCCGCGATAGAAGACCAGGCCGAATGAACAACACCGCGGGAAGAAGCACCAAAACGAATGAGAGCGGACAAAGCAAACTGATCAGCGCCCACGGCACCACCCGAAGCCACAGCAAACCTGCAGGACAGAAGCAAGGAAACCACCTGATCAACGAGCGGAGCAAAACAAACGGGAAGAGAACGGGACCCAACAACCCCAGCCAAACGACGCATAGCCATGATCGATACCTCCTTGATAAAAAGGGAGCATTTCCCCGACGCGTGTCACCCGCAGCGGAGGTGAACGACGAACGCATTCCTTATATTCAAT